>NZ_KV803790.1:0-62117 GCF_001811185.1 Corynebacterium sp. HMSC067D03 | reverse complement strand
CTGCGGGCGCTGGTAGGGGCACCTGGGGTACAGCCCGGGCCAGCGCTGGTTTCGTTTCGCTGCAGATTGGCGCTGGATCTCCATGCCGATGCCGAACATGATGGTGAGCAGTCCCAGGAACTTGCCGTCCGTGACCAACGCGCTTGCGGCATTGAACAACGCGTCGGCGGCCTCTGCTGCAGTTCCATTCGTGGAAGCGGCGCGAACCTCATCCCAGAGCGTGAAGTTCGGATCGAAATACTGCTCCATGACGCTGTCCATCTGGTGCCAGGTGGCAAAGATCCAGATATTCGTCGCCAATGTGCCCAGAATTGCGATGCCGCGAGCCACGTCGAGAGCAACGATTCGCCGATAGGTGGGTTCATTCACGGGTGCCATACTAGACAAAACGCGATTATGAGAAATGGCGCAAAGACGGTAGGGTTGTCTCTCGCTGTTGTCGAAGTACATATATACGCCTACGTCAACCGATTGCATTTGCGCCGGTAGCGGACCCTCACACCGCTTCTCACCTGGCGCTTTCCTCACAACGTGATCGAGTCGTGGGCGGTAAGAAGAGTAAGGAAGAAACCCATGTCGGCACATTGCCAGGTCACGGGACGTCAGCCGTCGTTCGGCAAGACCGTCTCGCACTCGCACCGCCGCCACTCGCGCCGTTGGAACCCCAACGTGCAGAAGCGGAAGTTTTACCTGCCCTCCGAGGGCCGTACCATCACCCTGAACGTTTCCACGAAGGGTCTGAAGATCATTGACCGCGACGGCATCGAGTCCGTCGTAGCCCAGATCCGTGCACGAGGTGAGAAGATCTAATGGCACGTAACGATATCCGCCCGATCATCAAGCTGAAGTCCACCGCGGGCACCGGCTTCACCTACGTCACCCGCAAGAACAAGCGCAACAACCCGGACCGCATCACGCTGAAGAAGTACGATCCGGTAGTTCGCAAGCACGTCGAATTCCGCGAGGAGCGATAATCCATGGCGAAGAAGTCTAAGATCGCTAAGAACGAGCAGCGTAAAGAGATCGTCGCCCGCTACGCGGAGCGTCGTAACGAGCTCAAGGCAATCATCAAGAACCCGGAGACCTCTGACGAGGATCGTCTGGACGCTCAGTTTGAGCTCAACCGTCAGCCGCGCGACGCATCCCCGGTGCGCGTGCGCAACCGTGACTCGCGTGACGGCCGCCCCCGCGGCTACCTCCGCAAGTTCGGTGTTTCCCGTGTCCGTATGCGCGAGATGGCTCACCGCGGTGAGCTGCCTGGCGTCCGTAAGTCTTCGTGGTAAGGAGGACTCAAATTATGAAGCGCAACAATTCGCGTAAGCCGCGCATTGAGCAGTCCCGTCGCCCGAAGAAGAACCCGCTGAAGGCAAAGGGCATCGAGACCGTCGACTACAAGGATATTGAGACCCTGCGTCTGTTTATCTCCGACCGTCACAAGATTCGTTCCCGCCGCGTCACGGGCCTGACCCCGCAGCAGCAGCGCCAGGTCGCTACCGCTGTGAAGAACGCGCGCGAGATGGCTCTTCTGCCGTTCACCACCCGCTAATTAGCCGGTTGACGATGACAGCGTAAGAGTCTTCGGCTCTAAGCACCCGCACTCCCCTCCCCGCGAGGGTTGAGAGCGGGTGTTTTTCTTCTAAAGTAGTGGCGTATCCCAGAAAGGTAGGCAGGGTATGGCGAATTCGGTCGGACGACCACGCAAGCAAAGCCCACGGCGCAAAGGCGCAACCGCCCGCGAAGAAATCCTCGATGCCGCATCCGAACTTTTCACACGCAAAGGCTTCGCAACTACCTCCACTCACGACATTGCTGACGCCGTAGGCATCCGTCAGGCGTCGCTGTACTACCACTTCCCCTCCAAGCGCGACATCTTCCTCACGCTGCTCATGGGGACACTGCAGCCTTCGCTGGATCTCGCATCAGACTTGGCCAAGACCGACGAGACCGCAGCTGTGAAGCTCTGGGCGCTCGTCGCCGCCGAGACTCGTATCTTGTTGTCCTCGAATTGGAACGTCGGCCGACTCTACCAATTGCCAGTGTTGGAGTCGGAGGAGTTTGACGAGTACCACGAGGCACGCCAACGCCTGGAGGGTATCTTCCGCGACCTGGCGGCGCAGATCGTTGGCGACGACGACCCCCGCATCGACCTACCGTTCCACATGACGCTCGCCGCCATCGAGATGCGCGACAACACCGGCGTTGCGCCATACCCGCTTGTCGACGACGCCCTGCCCGCCCCCTCCGTCACCATCGCCGATGCCGTCCTGGACGTGCTGCATACGGACCTTCCGGATCGCCGCGCCGAGCGCATGCTCAGCCTCGTCGCGCAAGTATCGCGCGACGAGGACGCGTAGTTTAGAACTTGTCGAGATCCTCGACCGCGACGCGGGCCTCGAACCAATCCCCGTCGTCTCGCTTCACGCCCCAAATCCGGGCCCCTGACGGTGAATCAATCGGGAACACATCCGCATCAGCGGTGATAAGTTCCTTAGTCTTCACATCGCTTTGAGCAACGCGCGGGGAAGTTCGATTGCCGTCGTAGGTAAAGATCGACTCCCCGTCCGAAATCGCGTCGACGAAGTCCAACTTCTTGAGTTCATCCTTACCCAATTCGAGCAGGACTTCTCCAGACTCGGGCTTCAGAACGAGAAGTTTTACTATGCCCTCGGCTCGCGAGGTGAAGATAGCCGTAATGACGTCACCGCTGCGCCGCACCACAGGTACAGAACTGTAGGTTCTGGTTTCCACACTCATTGCCTCATCTGCCTTGCCACCGCTGACATAAAGGAATTTCGCTTCACAAGGCTTCGTTGGCTCATCGGTACAGCGCTCCTGTTCCGCAGTATCCTTGCCGTACACAAGGGCATCGTCGCCGATACGCCACACGGCTTCGGGTGCGAAACCTTTACGTATCTCAACGTCCTCGCCCGACTCTAGGTTTCGGCGCCTCAAA
Source organism: Corynebacterium sp. HMSC067D03 (assembly GCF_001811185.1). Taxonomy (NCBI): domain Bacteria; kingdom Bacillati; phylum Actinomycetota; class Actinomycetes; order Mycobacteriales; family Corynebacteriaceae; genus Corynebacterium; species Corynebacterium sp. HMSC067D03. Next base: position 59,164 of record NZ_KV803790.1, on the reverse strand, counting down.
TCCCCATCGTTGCTTGCGTAATACAGCACGGGCTCCCCGCTCTGCGCGAGCACGCGGAAGAAATTATTGGTCTCGATGTGCTCATGCCTTGTTTCTTGGCCAGAGGCGATATCCACCGCAACGACATCGATTTGTTTCTTCGAGCCGGCCTCCGGAATGTTCGCGAGATAGATCTTCTCCGCACTCGCCGCGATAATTTCGGCGGACTTAGCGTCGAGGTTCTTCGAATCCACTTCCGCGAGGGTTGGCTCGTCGAAGGATGCAAAATCGTCGAGGAACGTCGAAAGGCTTACCTTCTCCGTTTGTAGGCCCTGCGTACTCTCCACAGTCTTCACAAAGCTGGCGCCTTTGGTCTTCCCGTCGTCGGCAACCAGCATCATCGTCGTGGTCATACGTTTGTCCTCAGAGCCATCGAACTTCTTCGGGGAGACGTCGTACAACGCTCCCGTGTCCAGATCGAGCGCACGGGTTTCTTTGTCCCAGGATGTGACAGCGAGTTTTGCAGGGACCGCCTGATTGAATGTCGGATTGAACACGTCGAGGTTGTCGATCCCAAGTGACCTTGTTTCTGGCAAGTCACGTGCTGCTTCAGGCGCCGCCTCTAACGGATCGACGGCCATGCGTGCGTTGTTGTTCCACTGTGGCTTAAGGGATTCCGCAGCCGTAGTTGCGTGCTTAGTTGGGTCAAGCACTTCCGTTTCGGTTTCATCCGCGCCGCCACAGGCACTCAGCGAAACTGTCAACAGCCCTGCTCCAAGAAGTGCGATTGCTTTCGTCTTATTCATGTTCAATCTCCTCGTTCTCTCGCCGTGTTAGTCAAAGATGTCGTAGAGCTTCCAGTCGCCGCCATCTCGAGCGAACAGAAACAGTTGGGTATTGACCGATGTCGCATGGACGTCCTTGTTTTTCACCTCCGTGTTGATCCCAACGAGTCGCGCCTCCTTGATCCCACTCAACCCGTAAAGACGGTCGAGGTAGTCGGTATTCTCCGACGCATCGTCACCTTGTTTCTTTGCGACGAGGTCCTTCAGGTCGTAGCTCTCCCCCGCGGCGTACTCGGCATCGTCGGATGATCCGATGCTCGTGTTCTCAAGCTTGTTTTCAAGCAACGCTGCACGGCCAGCAGCGGCATGCTGATTCATCCAGTCGGCCCTATCGTCCTCATCAAGCTGGGCGATTTCGTTGGCGAGCTTCTCAGGTCCGCTCGAGCCCAGCCCAGCGCCAACAAGCTGAGGAACTACCAGCGCAATGATGAGCACACCCGCAACAACAGCAGCAATAGGCCACCAACGCTTCACATCGAACGACTTCTCCGGTGTGTTGTCCCCTTCGCCAGAGCCGGGAACAACGGCTGGTTCGGAAACTTCGGGGGCTTCTGGTGCTTCGGGTGCGGTCGGTGCAGCCGTTGCAGCCGGTGACGCCATGGCGGCCAGCGACCGAAGGCTTTGCACGTTCATGGGCATGCCACTGTCGGCCTTCAAGCGAGAGTCGTACATCTGGCGCTTAGTCGGGTCTCCCAGAATCTCCCGAGCCAGACGCAATTCCTCCTCGCCACCAGGGTTGGAGGTGAGGCCGCTGTCGAGGCGTTGCGTGAGCTCGTCGACAAGCAGCTCGCTCGAAGCCGACGGATCAAGTTCGAGCGTCTTGTACAGGTTGTAATGCTGCATCCCGGTTTCCTTCTACTGCTCGCTGATGAAGACGGAGGCGTTGTTGCCGCCGGTGCAGCGGAAACCGCCCTGCGCCGGCGAGCAGGACATCATGTAGTACTGGCCGGTCTTCGGGCTCAGGCTACGCAGCGAAGTCGGCGTCTTTCCGTGCTCCGCGTAGTACGCGCGGAAATCATCACCTACGGCACGCGCGAAGCCCTCAGTTGTGACGGACGTTTCCGGCACGCCAACCCCGAAGGTACGGTCCTTCCGGTCAGCGTCTGGCTTCGCCGACGACGGTGCCGCCGATGGCTTTGCGCCGTCAGTCGCGGCCCCACCTGGAGCACGCGTCGACGTTTCCACAACAGTGGAGGTCACCGGCTCCTTGGAGCCACTGGACGATCCGCTAAAGCTCCACGCGGCGAACGCACCGAGGACCGCCAGGAGGGCAACGGCGAGCACGCCAATGATGATGTAGAGCACCCGGTTCGATGACTTCGGCTCTTGTGGGCCGGGCGCCGGCGCGTACGCAGGTTGGCTCCACTGCTGCTGTTCCCAACTTTGCGCCGGGAACTGCTGGGTGGGCATATGCTGCTGTGGTTGTCCCCACTCGTCGTATTCGGATGGTTTCGGGGTGTATGCCGCCCACTCATCGTTGGGGTTGGCATTTGGGTTCGACATCGTGGAATCTCCAAGCTACGGGGGTGTTTGTCCCCGCAGTCTATCGTCCAGCCTCCGAACAGTCAGGATTTGGCGAGCCCAATTGCAGCTCGAGCACAGCGTTTGTGAGATCAGTTGCCATCAATTGGGCCGTCGCATAGGTGCCGTCGGCGGGCGAAACTGTCAGCGCGATGCCGTAGCCGTTGTACAGGCCGAGCTGGCGCACGGTGTACTTCCCGTCGTCCCCCGGACCCCAGCCACCTTTGAAGGCAACATCCGGCAAAACCCCCAGACCGTAGCGCTGCTCCGGCACTACCTTGCGCATCATGTCGAGTACCTCGTCGGACCCCGCCACGCAGCGCAGGTTGGAGGCGAACACTGCCTGCTCACGAGTGCCCCATCGCGTTTGACCGAAAGCCGTGAATCCAGGCCTGAGCACAACGGTGTTCATCGGGAGATCTACTCCTGCTTCACGCAGCACTGCTTCTACCTCCGCAGGCTCAACCGTCGCCCACAGTGTTTCTGCTGCGAAGTTGTCTGAGGCGGTAATCGCAGACTCCGCAACCGGAAGTAGCGAAGGGTCTTTGCGAAGCGCAGCGACCGCGATCGGAACCTTCGAAGTTGACCACGCTACCTGCGGATCTTGTTCCGGCGATCCTACTGCGTCCCGGCCGTCAGACACCGCGAGCTCTGCCGTTCCCCCGTATTGAGCAACCACGGCATCGACTGCTGCTTGGAGCTGCGGTTGCAACTGCTCCAGAACAGGCGCGGGGACGGGCGAGGGTGCGAGTGAACTCGGCGTAATTACGTGGGTTGCCGTCACAGTTTCCGTCGCTGGTTCTGAGGCCCGCTCCCCTGCCCCGCACGCGCTGAGCGCAAGCCCAGCGGCGACCAGCGCTGCAGCAAACCTCAGTCGCGGCGTCATGTTTAGCAGCGGGCCGTCGGCAGATCGCCGCGCATTGCTGCGATGCCGTCCGCCAGCTCGTTGAGCATGGCGAAACTACCCTCGTGCCCCTTCGGGCTGTGCGCGGTGATCGCCACGGCGATATCCCCGTTCGGCCCAGGGATGAGGCCAAACTGGCGGGCGAGGTGCCCGTTCTCGTAGTAGTTCCAGCCGCCCTTGAAGCGTGCACCAGGGATGCGCCCTACACCCCAGCGCTGATAATCGACGACGCGCCCCATCATGTCCAGCACCGGCTCATGCCCCTTCACGCAGCGCAGGCCCGATGCAAACGCCGCCTGGTCGCTGGTGGTCCACAGCGTGTCCATCTGGTATCCCGCGGAGTTGGTGGTCCGCGATCCTGCCTCGGCGATGATGCCGTCGAGTTCCGCGCCCGATACCTGGCCAAACATACGGTGCGCGGCAGGGTTATCGGAGCGGGTCACGGCGACCTCAGCATCCGGGTAGGCTGCCGGGCTCTTGCGCAGCGCACCAATAGCCACCGGGACCTTCATAGTGGAAAATGCCGGCTCCGGGCGGTTATCCCCTGCGGTAATGCCACCGACAGATGCTGTCGCGCGGCCACCATGTCGCGCAACAACGTCGCGCACAAGCTGATCAAGCTGCGCTTGAACCTCCGTGGCACTCTTGCCCGTCGGCTGTCTCTTCGCGGCGGCCGGTGCCGTCAGCGGCAACGGCAGGTGGATGGCTCGCTGCACTTGCGGCGGCAGTTGCTTGTAGGTCTGCACAATGGCCGGGCCTACAACCGGGATCTGATCAATCGCGGAGTAGGTGGGAATGGCCGGCAGGCCCGGAAGCGAAATACCTGCGGTGAGCGCAAGCGCGGCGAGCTTGGAGGACACGGAGGTACTCTCCTTCAGAGGGTTAGTGGGCGAAGTGGCGGGTGCCGGTGAGATACATGGTCACGCCGGCTTCCTTGGCTGCAGCGATGACTTCCTCGTCACGGATGGATCCGCCGGGCTGGACAACGGCCTTCACACCGGCGTCTGCAAGCAACTGGAATCCGTCGGCAAACGGGAAGAACGCGTCGGAGGCTGCCACGGCACCGTTGGTGCGGTTGCGGCCCTCGTCCAGTGTGTTCGCGCGGTCAACGGCCAGCTTGGCCGAATCGACGCGGTTGACCTGGCCCATGCCGATGCCCACCGATGCGCCGTCGTTGGCAATCAGGATGGCGTTGGACTTCACGCAACGCACCGAGCGCCACGCGAACTCAAGATCGGCGAGGGTCTGCTCGTCGGCAGCGTCGCCGGCAACCAGCTTCCAGTTGGCGGCTGCGTCGCCGTCGGCCTGGAACTGGTCGCGCTCCTGGACCAGCCAACCACCGGTGATCTGCTTGCGTTCCTCGGTGAGTTGCTCCGGGGTGACCTCCAGCAGGCGCAGGTTCTCCTTCGTGCGCAGCAGCTCGAGTGCTTCCGGCGCGAAAGACGGGGCGATGACCACCTCGGTGAAGATCGGGTGGATCTGCTCTGCAAGCTCAAGGGTAACCTCGCGGTTCGCAGCGATCACGCCGCCGTAAGCAGAGACAGGGTCGCAGGCGTGTGCCTTCTTGTGTGCATCCGCGATGGACTCGTCGGAAACTGCGAGACCACACGGATTGGCGTGCTTGATAATCGCGACGCACGGACGGTTGTGATCCCAAGCCGCACGCCATGCGGCGTCAGCGTCCTGGTAGTTGTTGTAGCTCATTGCCTTGCCGCCGTGCTGCTTCGCAGCGGCAATGCCCCAACCGTCGCTTTCCAGGCGGGCTGCCTGGTGCGGGTTCTCGCCGTAGCGCAGTTCCGTGGTCTGCGCACCAGACTCGGTCTGGCTCTCGAGCTGGGAGGCGAGCCAGGAGGACACGGCGGCGTCGTAACGCGCAGTGTGCGTGAACGCCTCGAGGGCGAGCTCGCGGCGCTCGTCGAGCGTAAAGCCACCGTTCTTCACGGCCTCCACAACGTCGGCGTAGCGCTTCGGGGAGGTCACAACCGCGACAGACGGGTGGTTCTTGGCTGCCGCGCGCACCATCGACGGACCACCGATATCGATCTGCTCGACGCACTCGTCAAAGTTGGCACCTGAGGCGACGGTTTCCTCGAACGGGTACAGGTTGACCACGACGAGCGAGAACGGCTCGATGCCCAGCTCCTCAAGCTGCGCCTTGTGGTCGTCCTTACGCAGGTCTGCCAGGATGCCCGAGTGCACGCGCGGGTGCAGCGTCTTCACACGGCCGTCGAGTACCTCCGGGAAACCGGTGACCTCTGCGACCTCGGTCACCGGCACGCCTGCGTCTGCAATGCGCTTCGCGGTGGAACCGGTGGAGACGATTTCTACGCCGGCTTCGCCCAACGCGCGAGCCAGATCCTCCAGCCCCGTCTTGTCGTAGACGCTGATTAGCGCGCGCTTGATTTCCCGCTTCGCGGCATTCGTCATGAGAAAAGGACCTTTCCGTTTACTACTTGAGCGTTATGGAGCAGTTCCACGATCTGCTCGCGCTCGACCTTCTTGATGCGCTCGTGCAGCGTGGAGGTGGTGTCGTCCGGCAGCACCTCAACGGCACGCTGGGCGATGATCTCGCCGCTATCCAGTCCGGAATCGACGTAGTGGACGGTGCAGCCGGTGACCTTCACACCGTATTCCAGAGCATCCCGGACAGCGTGTGCGCCCGGGAATGATGGCAGCAACGACGGGTGCGCGTTGATGGTTCGACCTTCATACTTCTCAAGGAAGGGCTTGCCCAGGATGCGCATGAAGCCCGCCGAAACGACAAGGTCTGGCTTCACGGACGCAAGCGTGGCGGCAAGTTTTTCGTTCCACGCGTTGCGGTTGGTTTCCATTGGCACCACTGCGGTGCGGATACCCGCGTTCTTCGCACGTTGGATCGCTGGGCAAATTTGATCCGCCACCACAATGTCGATGCGGTAGCGACCTTGCGCATTGTCGATCATGGACCGCAGCAACGTACCCGTTCCAGAGACGAGCACAGCAATTGATTTCACTGAATCACTCACGCGAAGCAGTCTAGCTGTCAGTGTTCGCAGGTGTGCGTTGCCTTAGCGCAGCTACCCCCAACACGGTTGCACCGGTGACGGCAACCCATACAAATAGCAGTAGCGCCAGCACCCAAGGGTCCACGCCGATGACCCCATAAGCGCCTGCTTGCCCTGAGGAGAAGACGCCTGCGGCCGCGCCGAATAGGGCGCACCACGTGGCAGTTGCTGCAATAGCAGTCAGAGACACTTGCTTTGCGACGAAGTAATGCACCAGCACCGCCGCCGGCACCACCAACAGCACCGGCGCCCACGCGGGCACCTCCGCCGGGATCGCACCAAACAGGGGCAGGGGTGGGTACGGGATCTGGACTGCGTCGAAGAGGTTTATCGAACCGGCACCGTAGGTAAAGGACCCGCCGAGCATGACCGACAGCGCCCCGATAGCCGCATTTGGCAGGTACGCCACACAGAGCACGAACAGGCCGATACCGCCGCCCCACCCGAGGGATGGGTACTGGCCGAGCAGTTCGCGAACCTCACCAAAACCTGCAACGAGGAACGCAAGGTAGATCACTGCGGCTGCACTCAGCAGGCGTACAACGATCTTGCCTGCAGCCTCACCTGCATCAACGGTTTCCGCGGGAACCCCCGCACGCTTCGCGAGCGCATGCCACACCACGTTGCGGATTCCGATGCAGTAACCAATGAGGTGCAAGATGACCGGGCAAAGCAGCGCGGCCACGGGGTGTGGTGCGGCCACCGGATAGACGGCCGACGCGTCAGCGACCATGAACAACGCGATGCCGCTGAACACCAGCGCAAAGCCGATGACAAGACCAAGCAGCACGAGGAGGTCCAGGATGCTCACTCGTCCCGCCGTAGCCGCACGGATGCGGCGCGCCACGAGTGCGACAACACCGATGGCTGGCAAAAGGGGTACGGCGGCGAGCTCGATGTCGTCGATACGCACTGGCACTCCGTGGAAGACGAACCAGCTCTCCCCCACCGCGGCAGGCAGGTAGGTCAGGCGCCAACCTGCGATGAGGATGACGGCAAAGCACACCACAAGCAGCCCGAGCCCGACGACAGCATTCGGCACAGCGACATACGGCAGGTAGTGCTTGATCCGCTCTTCGGTCGTCTCCGGGACCTTTGCGGGGGCAGACCGCTTCTTAATACCGGTGATCTTGCGCTTGGACATGCTGGCGTTGCGCGCGCGGCGCCCTCTTGTCGACGACGCCGGGCGTGGTTTCGGTGTGGTGCTCATCCCCGCCAACTCTGCCACTCCTCACCCCCACTTCTGGGGAAGGACACCCGATCTTCCAATTTGCCCCACCCGTCCGGAGAGTCACACCGTTCACATACGACTACACATGACGTGGATGCAACCGGGATGTAACACTGCGAAGACAGCGAACGATTAAGACAATTTTCAGATTCATCTTGCCCCGATGAAACCAATTCGTTACAGTAACCACTCGTAGATAACAGGAAGGTTACGATTCCCCTGCCGGAAACACTGCCAGCAGGGAAGATTCGAGGCCAACGGGAAATCTCAAAGAGGGCACATGTTCATTTCGAAGAAGCAGGGCGGCAAGCACCGTAAGCAGACGCCGAACACGGGTCGCGCAGCTGTCGTCGCCGCCGCCACTGGCGCGGTTTCCACCGCCGGCTTCTCCGGCCTCGCCGCAGGCGCTCTCACCTCGGACAAGAGCCAGGACGCGGATTACTCCATCCAGCTCGCAGCCGATACCGACGAAATTGCCGGCACCCCAGACAGCGACGCCGCAACCCCGCAGATCCTGGCGATCGCGGAGTACAAGCCGGTTGAGAACCTTACCGACCAGCTCAACAAGGCAGTCCAGCACTCCGACGAGGTCGCTCGCCAAGACGAAGCAGCACGTGCCCCGCTGGTCGTCCGCCCGGCCGACGGCGCTTACACCTCCGGCTTCGGCATGCGCTGGGGTTCGATGCACTCCGGCATCGATATCGCCAACGTGGAAGGCACCCCGATCCGCGCAGTTGCCGATGGCACTGTGATCGACTCCGGCCCGGCCCAGGGCTACGGCCAGTGGATCCGCATCCGCCACGAGGACGGCTCCATTTCCGTCTACGGCCACATGCAGTCTCTGTACGTAGGCGTCGGCGAGCAGGTCCATGCCGGCCAGGACATCGCCGGCATGGGTTCGCTGGGCTTCTCCACCGGCTCGCACCTGCACTTTGAAATCTGGCCGGACGGCGCAACCGCTGTCGACCCGGAGCCTTGGTTGGCCGCACGCGGCATCCAGCTCTAGGCCACACACAGACTTCTGCCCCGCTTCGGCGGGGCTTTTTCATTGTTGGGTGTCCAACTTTTCGGAGCATGCGGGGGTACACCATCCACCCCCACAGGCAATTAACATCCGTAACAAATTTCACTTCAGTAACATCGCGCCTGCCTGCAGCGATACCACCTAGCTACGCCCAATTAGAACAAACGTGCAGGTCACGCCATTGCTTCGCGGGTGGACACACGTTAAATTGACCTGCTGTGCGCGTAGCCAAAGCTGCGCCGAACCAGACCTGCGTAGAGAAGGTAAAACTGTGAAAACCAGTCGTATGTTCCCCGGTGCCTCCGTGGCAGCCGCTGCAGCATTGGCGCTGACGCTTGTAGCGTCGCCAGCGCACGCACTGACCCTCACTGTCGGTGGCGCACCTATCGGCAACCAGGGCGACGCCTTGGGCGCCCTTGCAAAGGCTGCAGACGCCATCCTGGACAACGGTGCAACCGTGACCGCTGGCGGCTACAAGATCGTGTACGACCCGCGCGCCCTCGATGCGCCGCTGTCGGCCGCGTTCGCTCCTGCCGATGGCACGGACTGGGTCGCACCGCAGCGCGGCCGCACCGCAGATGGCCGCACCGTGGTCATGCCGGCGTCTGGCCGCTACACCTCCGGTTACGGTCCACGCTGGGGCACGTTCCACCGTGGCATCGACATTGCCAACACGGAAGGCACCCCGATCTACGCGGCAATGGACGGCACCGTCACCGCAGCAGGTCCGGCGCAGGGCTTTGGCAACTGGGTCGTGATCAAGCACGACGGTGGCGAAGAGACCGTCTACGGCCACATGCGTTACTACGACGTGCAGGTCGGCCAGCGCGTCAAGGCGGGCCAGAAGATCGCCTCCATCGGCAACGAGGGCTACTCCACGGGCCCGCACCTCCACTTCGAGGTCAAGCCGGACGGTGTGAACCACGCCGACCCCGAGGTCTGGCTGGCCCAGCAGGGCATCCGGATCTAAAGCTTTTCCATCGGCACCCCGCCGATGGTCATCAGCCTGACGGTGCCAGACGACCCGAAATCGATTGTCACCGTCTCCCTCACGCCGGAACCTTCCACGGTGAGGACCGTGCCCAACCCGTACTTCGCGTGGTTGACGCGGTCTCCGGCCACTAAGTTCAAATTCTTGTGCACCGTCTGTTTCGGTGCACGGCGCGCAGAGCGCATCTGCGTGCGTGGACGCGAGGGCGAGCCCCACGCATCCGCGTTGAAGGAGCGCTCCGGTTCCAACCTGCGCCAGTCGATGAGGTCCTCCGGGACCTCTGCGAGGAAGCGACTGGCCGGGTTGGTTACCGGAGAGCCCCACGATGAGCGCAGCATCGCACGCGTCAGATATAGCCGCTCGCGGGCGCGCGTAATCCCCACATACGCCAGGCGACGTTCCTCGGCGAGCTCCGCTGGATCCCCCAACGCACGCAGGTGTGGGAACTGTCCGTCCTCCCAGCCGGTAACAAACACCACCGGGAACTCCAGGCCCTTTGCAGTGTGCAACGTCATCAACGTGACCACGCCCTGCTCGTTGTCCGGCAACTGATCCGCATCAGCGACGAGCGAAACCTTCTCCAAAAACGCCTGCAGTGATCCCGGCGCGGGTTCGCCTTCCTGCATAACCTCGTCGATTTCTTCATCGGTCATGTACGCCATCTGGTTCGCAGCGTCCGAGGAGAACTCACGGGCGACAGAGACCAACTCGTTGAGGTTGTCCAGGCGCGCCCCGTCCTGCGGGTCGTTGGAGGATTCAAGCTCTGCCTTGTAGCCGGTGGCATCAAGCACCTGGGCGACCAGTTGCCCGAGGTCTGGCATGCCGGTGACCTCATTGACCATGTTCGGCATGTCCTGGCGGAGCCCCCTCATCATGTCCACGAAGCGGGTAATGGAGTTCGTGGCGGCCTTGGCCAGCATGTCCACGTTGCCCTCAGTGGCGTCGATAAGCGAACGCCCAAAGCTTTGATTGTTTTGCTCCGAGTGCAGCGCCACCATGGCTTGCGCCTTGTCGCCAATGCCGCGTTTTGGCACGTTGACAATGCGCCGCATGCTCACCGTGTCGTCCGGGTTTTCTAGCACCTTCAGGTAAGCAACGATGTCGCGGATCTCGCGGCGCTCGTAGAAGCGGGTCCCGCCGACTACCTTGTACGGAATACCCGAGCGGATGAAAATGTCTTCCAACGCGCGCGAGGCGTTGTTGGTGCGATACATCACTGCGATATCCGAGTACGGCACGCCGCGATCCGACAGGGCATCGATTTCCGTGGCGATGAAGCGGGCCTCGTCGTGCTCGTTGTCCGCGACATAGCCGACGATCTTCTCCCCCGTGCCGTGGTCAGTCCACAGCTTCTTCGGGCGGCGGCCCTCGTTCTGCGCGATGACAGCGTTCGCGGCACTCAAGATGTTCTGCGTGGAGCGGTAGTTCTGCTCCAGCATGATCGTCTCCGCATCGGGGTAGTCGCGCTCGAACTCCTCGATGTTGCGGATCGTCGCGCCACGGAAGGCGTAAATGGACTGGTCAGAATCGCCCACCACCGCCAGCTCGGGCGCGTCGGGGCCGTCGCCCACCAGGGTGTGGATGAGTTCGTATTGAGCGTGGTTGGTGTCCTGGTATTCGTCGACAAGCACATGCCTGAAGCGACGCCGGTAGTACTCCGTGACCTGCGGATGCGTCTTGAAGATGCGGACTACCTCGCCGATCAGATCGTCGAAATCGAGCGCGTTGGATTGACGCAGGCGGCGCTGATATTCCGCGAACACGTTCGCCACCGTGGTCTCGAACGGGTTGTGGGTGCGTTGCGCCTGTGCTTGCGCCTGGTCCGGATCCACCAACTCGTTTTTCAGATTCGAAATCGCGTTGGCCAGCACGCGCGGCGAGAACTTCTTCAGATCCAAGTTCATGTCTTTGCCGATCATGCCGAGCAGTCGACGTGAATCGTCCGAATCATAAATAGTGAAGCTGGTATTCAACCCCGGCACCAACTGCGCCTGCTGGCGCAAAATACGCACGCACACCGAGTGGAACGTGGCCACCCACATGCGTTCCGCCTCAGGTCCGACGAGTTGGCCGACGCGCTCCTTCATCTCCGCTGCGGCCTTATTAGTAAAGGTGATGGCAAGGATCTGCCACGGCGCTACCCCACGGTTTTGCAGCAAATAGGCAATACGGCGGGTCAGCACCGCAGTTTTGCCGGAACCAGCGCCGGCGACGATAAGCAGCGGGCTACCTTCGTGCACGACGGCCGCCTGTTGCTGCGGGTTCAGGCCAAGGGTCACATCAGTCATGGCAGTCACTGTACTAACGCCGCCGACACGACCCTGACCGTGTGTTCGAACTGGCATAATCTACTGCCATGAGTGAGCTTGAAATCCGCATGCCATCCGGCACCGACGATCCCCTTTCGGACGCGGAGATCCAGGAATACCGCAAGGAAATCGACCGACTTGACCGCGTCATCCTCGACGCAGTGAAGCGCCGCAGCCAGATTTCCGCCGCGATTGGTAAGACACGCATGGGCTCGGGCGGCACGCGTCTTGTCCACACTCGCGAGGTGGCCATCATTAACCAGTTCCAGGACGAGTTGGGCGAGGAAGGCCCCGGCCTGGCACAGATCCTGCTGCGGCTCGGCCGGGGCAAGTTGGGTTAACGCACTTGGGGCTAGCGCTCCGGACGGCTAGTCCTGCTCGGTGGAATCGAGCACGACCTCAAATTCCAGCAGTTCAGCAGACTGTGACACCGGCTTGCGCGGGGCCTCACCGTTATCGCCGCCCTTGTCGCTTTCAGCGTGCCCGGCGCGGCCTGCGCCTTCCCACCAGGCGTTGTAGGACTCCTCGTCGGCCCAGCGGGTGACCACGAAGTAGCGCTCCTCCCCCTTGACCGGGCGCAGAAGCTGGAAGCCTTCGAAGCCGGGCTGGGAGTCGATGGCGTGCTTGCGGGCAGCGAAGCGGCGCTCGAGTTCCTCGCCGGCGCCTTCGGGGACAGTAATCGCGTTGATTTTGACGATGCTCATGGGCGCCATTATCCAGATTTGCCGGGTGGTGGGGTGTTACCCGGAAGGCACGACAGGTTTTGACTACCGTAGTTTGCATTGAACGCTGGAGATGATCACCGCCGCCTGGGAGGCTGCAATGCACGACATTACGTCCGCACCGAGCTGGAAAAAGCTCGAAAAACTCCATGCTGAAACGTCTCGCACGACGCTGCGTGATCTGTTTCGGGCCGACGCGCAGCGCGCCGAGCGCTTCACTTTCGACGCCGCCGGTTTGCACGTGGATCTGTCGAAGAACCTGTTCAACGGGCGTGTCATGGAGGCGCTGATTGCACTTGCCGACGACGCCGACCTGACCGAACGCATCACTGCAATGTTTTCGGGCGAGCACCTCAACACCACCGAGGACCGGGCTGTGCTGCACACCGCGCTGCGCGCCCCGGCGGATCGGGCGCTGATCGTCGACGGCCAGGATGTCACCGCTGACGTGCACGATGTGCTGGAGCGCATGAGTGCGTTTGCGGAGTCGGTGCGCTCTGGCGATTGGCTCGGCCACACGGGCAAGCCGATTACCAAGGTGGTCAACATCGGCATCGGCGGCTCCGACCTGGGGCCAGCCATGGCTGCTCAGGCGTTGCGTACCTACGCGGATGCTGGGGTGAGCGCGGAGTTCGTCTCCAACGTGGATCCGGCCGATATGACCCGGGTGCTCGCTGACGCTGACCCGGAGCAGACGCTGTTTATCGTCGCCTCCAAAACGTTTACTACGCAGGAAACACTGTCTAACGCGCATGCGGCGAAGCGCTGGCTGCTCGAGGCTTTCGATGGCGACGACACCGCGATTGCGAAGCACTTCGTAGCCGTCTCTACCAACGCGGAGAAGGTCTCCGAGTTCGGTATTAATACGGACAACATGTTCGGCTTCTGGGACTGGGTTGGCGGCCGCTACTCGGTGGATTCCGCAATCGGCCTGTCGCTGATGGTGGTCATCGGCCCGGAGCGTTTCCGCGAGTTCCTCGCCGGGTTCCACGCGATGGATGAGCACTTCCGCACCACCGATTTCGAGCGCAACGTGCCTGTACTCATGGGGCTGCTCAACGTGTGGTACCGCAACTTCTACCGGGCCCAAACCCACGCGGTGTTGCCGTACGCGCAGGACCTCGCCCGCTTCCCGGCGTATCTGCAGCAGTTGACCATGGAGTCCAACGGCAAGCGCACGCGTATCGACGGCACCCCGGTCACCTATGACACCGGCGAAATCTTCTTCGGCGAGCCCGGCACCAACGGCCAACACGCCTTTTTCCAATTGATCCACCAGGGCACCACACTGATTCCGGCGGACTTCATCGGCTTTGCCAAACCACGCGCTGATCTGCCCACCGCCACCGGCGAAGGCTCCATGCACGACCTGCTCATGGGTAATTTCTTCGCGCAGACGAAGGTGCTGGCGTTTGGCAAAACCCAGCAGGAAATCGAAGCAGAAGGTGTCCCGCATGCACTTGCGCCGCACAAGGTTATGCCTGGCAACCGCCCCACCACCACGATCCTGGCGGAGGAACTCTCCCCGCACTCCCTCGGCGCGTTGATTGCGTTGTACGAGCACATCGTGTTCGTGGAGGCCGCCATCTGGGGCATCAACGCCTTCGACCAGTGGGGCGTGGAGTTGGGCAAGGCTCAGGCCAATGACCTCGCCGCTGCCGTTGCGGGCGAGGAAGAGCCCGCCTCCGGCGACCAATCCACCGACAACCTCATCACCTGGTACAGGGAGCACCGCTAATGGGCGACGCCATCTCATCCGAGTCCTACACGCCACGCCAGCGCACCACGTACCGCCGTCGGCTCGAGGATGAGCTGGAGCGCTTCGACCGGCACCTCCAGGGCGCCGAGTTCGTCGATCACGGCACGATCGGGCTGGAGTTGGAGCTCAATCTTGTCGACGACACCATGCTCCCCCACCCCAACAACCAAGCCGTGCTCGCGCTGCTTGATAGCGAGTACCAGGCCGAAATCGGCGCCTACAACGTGGAGATGAACCACCCACCCTTGGATATTCAAGGCCAGGGGCTAGCGGAGTTGGCTGGTGGCGTCGAGAAGCGACTTGCCCGCGTGCGCGAGGCAGCAAAGCGGGCCGGGTCGCACCTGGCAATGATCGGCACCCTGCCCACGATGACCTCGCAGTTTCTCGATAGCGACGAGTGGATGACGCCAGAGAATCGCTACGCCGGACTGAACAACTCGATCCTGGAATCGCGCGGTGAACTGGTCAAAGTCGACCTGCGGGGCGAGGAGAAATACACCCACTACTTTGAGACCATCGCCCCCGAATCCACCTGCACATCCATGCAGCTACACCTCCAGGTGGCACCAGACCGGTTCGCGGAAGCGTGGAACGCTTCCCAAGCCATCGCGGGTGTGCAGGTCGCGCTCTCAGCAAACTCACCGCTGTTCCTCGGCCACAAGGTGTGGCACGAGTCGCGCATCCCGGTGTTCAAACAGTCCATCGATACACGCACCAAAGAACTGATCAACCAAGGCGTGCGCCCGCGTGTGTGGTTCGGCGAACGCTGGATCACCAGCGTCTTCGACCTGTTTGAAGAAAACGTGCGCTACTTCTCTCCCCTGCTGCCCGAGGGCCGCGCCGATGCCGGCACCCCGTTCATGAACGGCGACAACCCCGGCCTGCACTACCTCAACCTGCACAACGGCACGATCTGGCGCTGGAACCGGCCCATCTACGATCCGGCGGGCGAACTCAGCCACATCCGCGTGGAAAACCGCCTGCTTCCCGCTGGCCCGACCGTCAAGGACATCGTTGCCGACGCTGCGCTCTACTACGGCCTGGTCAAAGCCCTAAGCAACCAGACCCGACCTGTGTGGTCGCGCCTCACCTTCGACGCCGCAAACCGTAACTTCCTCGCCGGCGCCAAGCACGGCATCAACGCCGAGATGGAATGTCCGACGTTGGGTTCGGTTCCGGTACGTGAGCTCGTCGAGAAGCATCTGCTCGACCTCGCCTACGAGGGGCTGCGAGCCCTTGACGTGGACCAATCCTGCGCAGACGAATACCTCGGCATCATCGAGGGCCGCGTGCGCACCGGCCAAAACGGGGCGACCTGGCAACTCGACGCCCTGAGCCGCGCCGCCGCCGGATCCAAACCCGCCACCAGCGAACGCGCCGAAGGCCTCGCACGGGTTTTGCGGCAGTACATCAAAAACTCCCAGGCAGACGCGCCGGTGCACACTTGGAACCTTGAGGTCGAATAAGGCAAGATAGGCCCAATGCAGAGCATCATCGACTGGATCGTCGGCCTAATGGAAACCCTTGGCGCCCCCGGTGTCGGCATTGCGATCCTCTTGGAGAACCTCTTCCCACCCATTCCGTCCGAGGTCGTACTGCCGCTGGCAGGCTTCACCGTCGCGCAGGGATCCCTGAACATGGTCAGCGTGTTCATCTGGTCCGTGCTTGGCTCCGTCATCGGCGCATACATCCTCTACGGCGTCGGCGCCTGGCTCGGCCTGGAGCGCCTGCGCAAGATCGCCGATTGGATGTGGCTCGTGCGCGCCTCCGACGTGGACGCATCGATGGATTTCTTCAACAAATACGGCAAGCCCAGCGTGTTCATCGGTCGCCTCATCCCGGGTGTGCGGTCGCTGATCTCCATCCCGGCGGGCCTGGGCAACATGAACCTTCTCACCTTCGGCCTGTGGACCACGCTTGGCTCCGGCATCTGGAACGCCATCCTGATCTACCTGGGCTACATCCTCGGCGACAACTGGGAAAAAGCCACCGAGTACGCCGACACCTACTCCAACGTCATCTACGTCGTGCTCATCCTGATCATCCTTGGCTTCCTGGTGTTCTTTATCCGCCGCGCGCTCAGCGACTGGGAGGCGAAAAAGGCTGACACTGCGGACACCACCAAATAACCCGCTCGAGGGCGACCGATCACGAAAGTGACGGTCGCCCTCTCCCCTTTAAGAAACCTTCTCGCCTTGCGCCCAATACGAAGCAACATCGGGAAGTTCATCGACCGCGAAGTATCGGGAGTGCGTAACCTTCAAGTCTTCTAAGGACGGCGCCCCGATCACAACAATCTCGACATCTGGATTGTCGTTGGCCTGTTCTTCCTCAAGCCGCTGCAGGATCGCATCACGTACATCCGCATACTCTTTCATCCGAAGCGCGCCGGTCTTGCGGTTGAACACCATAAGGAAGTGCTTCATCGTCTCCCCCTCACTCTTCTACCTCGTACGAACTGAGACGTTGCGATAGGGCTCGCAAAGATTCAATGAGGCTCAGAATACTCGAGGCATGCTGACTCGTAGCAGTCTCCGAGTACGACAATGCTCGAAAAGCTTCCGCCCGCAATTCATGCAGCCTCGAGTTCAATGGCAGACCCATCGGGATATTCGCTAACTGCTCCATCGAGTTCGAACTACTCCGACGCGTCGCTGCTCGTTGCCGTTCCATATGGTGAATATCACGCGCAATCGCAACTAGCGCATCAAAAACCCTGGCTAGCTCTTTATTCCCTGGCCGCGCATCGCTTTCGTATCGGATCTTTCGCCCAGTTTTGTCCGCTAACTTTTCAAAGGTGTTCGCCCACTCCGACTGGAGCAAGGTTCGCATTTGGAGTTCGACATTACCCGCAGCCGACTGAACCACCAGATGAATAGCCCGGTAACCCCCGGGCTGCGCACGGGCGATATAGTCACGCTCAATCACACGATGCCCCTCTGCCCGCAGCACCTGCTGCAGCTCCCATGAGAGATGGCGCAAATCGTCGTGCAACACGTTGGCCGTAATTCGAGCCCCGGCGAAATCCCACATCCGGCCGAGTTGAACCTTCTTCGTTTTGTCCTCATTCGACCGTCTGATTTTGTCACCAATAGTCGCCTGCGATTTCACTCGATAAGCACTGACAATGTCCGGACTTTGGTTTTCCTGGCCAAAAAGTTCCTGCGCAAAACCTGCACAGGCAGCAGCAGTCCGTCGAGCTAACTCGTCGTGCCAGATAATCATCTCCGCGGCTTCCGCAGGAACACTGGCACTACCAGCGAAATATTCTCCGAGCCGGTCGATTTCTCGCTTCCCCCACGGACGTTTTTCTCTCAAAAATTCAAAGTCCATATCTCGCCCCCCTTTTCCAGAAATGGAATATATCAGGGCTCCGGCTGACACCGCGGACACCACCAAATAACCCGCTCGAGGTCGCCGTCGCCGCCGAGAAATCCCTTCTCAATGAGCGTGCCGCAGCGCCTACACGGCTTGTTGTTGCGGCCGAACACGTAACTCGTCTCCCCCGCCCGCTTGATCCCAGTGGTCACGCGGACGGGGGCGTCTTTATTCGCCCACATCAGCCGTCGCGCAAGACGCACATGCTTTTCGACGTCCACCTCCCCCACCCGTTCCCTCGGGTGCGTACCCGCGAGGAAGTTGATCTCCGCGCGGTACTCGTTCCCAATGCCGGCAAGATTGCGCTGATCCAGCAGGGCACGTCCGATTTCGAGGTTCGGCTGTGCCTCGATGCGCCTGACTGCCTCCGCCAGGTCGAAATCCGGATCGAGCAAATCCGGTCCGAGATACCCCATCTCCTGCTCGTATTGGCGGGCTGGGAACACCCGAACGAGGCCGAGCCAAAAGCCGACGAGTTCGATGTCGGGGCGGGGGTCGTCGCTAAGCGAAAGCACCACGCGAGCCGCATGACCAGGCTTCTTCCAGCGTGTTCCGGCGCGATGCATCGACCACGTGCCCTCCATTTTGAGGTGCGTGTGCAGGATCTGCGCCTGGTGGCCGCCTTTAGCGAACTGCATGAAGAGGTGCTTGCCGCGAGGCCAGACGCGCTCGCAGGTCATGCCCGTGAAATCGACGGTGGCGTAGCGCGGGACGCGAATGCTTGTGGCTGCGACTTCGCGATTCTGCATCCACTGCAGGCGCTTAGACAGCTGATAGACCGAATCACCTTCAGGCATAGTGGAGCCCATGTTCCGCTTTCTGGGAAACTTTTTCAATTCTGGCCCGACCCCGGAAGAGTAATTTGTGCGCGAGTCGAATCCGCGGCTCGGCCTTGCGGCCGCAGCGCACCTGGTCAAGCAGTTGTAGTAGAACGCGTGTTCGAAAGTTCGATTTTAACGTCGGGCACGTTGATACATTGACCCTCAACTACGTAAAGGAGGTGACATGAACGACGTATCACGGCTCGTTGACCAGGTCGTTGACAGCCTGACGCAGCTGCGTCTGCTTTTCGACGACCCCACGTCCCTCCCCTTCCCCACCATCGCCCGCGACATCGCACGTCTCGAACAAGCTATGGATAAGAAGGCCTACGTCGACGCCTCCTTTGCACACGCCTGTGTGCTCGCCGATGCAGGCAAACTCGTCGGCGCGAACTACCCGGACGCCTACCTCATGGAGATGTTGGGCATCTCCAAGGGCGAGGCCTACAACCGGCTCGCCCGAGCCAAAGCCATGTTCGCGCCACCCCCGCCACCCGAGCCCGACCTGGACGATTTCCTCGGGGACCTGTTTGGCGCCGGCGATGAACCGACCGACGAGGAGCGCGCCGCCGCCGAAGAAGCCGCCCGCAAGGCCGCCGACGAGGAAGCCGAGCGTCGCCGCAAAGACCAGGAGGACGCCCGCCGTCGCGCCGGCGAGGTCCCCGCCGCCAAGCAGGACATCATCCGGCGAGAACTCGACAAACTGCTCAAGGCCGCCGAGGGCGAACGCATGAGCATCTACGCCCGCGCCATGGAGGAAGCGAAGACACGCAGCGAAAAGGACCTGCGGCTGTTTGTGAAGCGCCTCGTGGACAAGGCGAACAAGCCACACGCAAAGAAGAACCCCAACGCTGGCTTTGAAAAGCGCGAGGCCACCCTGGGCAAGGAAAACTCCGACGGCACCTACGACGTGCGCCTGCACATGACCGCAGGCGACTACGCCCTCTACAAAGCACTCACCGACAAGGGGCTCGCACCAAACTCCAACATCCCGGCTGAACACCAGCAGGACCGCGACCCCCGCACCCGCGGCCAGCGCCGATACGACCAGTTCATGGACATCATGCGCCAATACGAACACGGCGAGCAGGCCGCCAACGGCGGCGCCGCCTCCGTGGTGGTCTCGGTGACGCTCGACGACCTTGCCGACGCCGACGCCACCACCCTGTTCCAAACCAACGTCGGCGTGGAACTCAACGCCTTCGACCTGGTACGCCTCGGCATGGACGGCACCTCCGACTTCTTACTCACCGTCGACGGCCTCACCGGAGTGCCGCTGCACCTGGGCAGGTCGAAACGGCTCGCGTCTGTTGCGCAACGCATCGCCATGTTCGCCATCCAAGGCGTGTGCTCATGGGCCGGCTGCACCACCGCCATGAGCGAGTGCGAAGCCCACCACATCATCTCCTGGCTGCGGTACGGCAGCACCGACATCACCAACCTCACCGGCCTGTGCCCCACCCATCACCGGTGCAACAATGACCACCGGGACGGCTCCTTTAACAAGGGCTACATGGATTACGACCCCACAACCGGCACCGCCGTGCTGGTCAAGGCCGACGGCACCCGTCACGTAAACACCACGGACCCCGCCATGCACTCGGCGGTCAACCGAATCCGGGCGAAACGGGCCCGGGCGGCGGGGCAACCGCCGGGGACCACCCACCGGCCGGTACCCCGCGTGCCGCTACGGCCCTAAAGCCTGGACCCTAGTCGTGAAAGGTGAGCCCATCCGCTGGGCCACTCAAGTCTGGCCTGCCGTTGGCCTCCCCTGCACCGTCTAGCTCCCCCAGCGCCTCCGTTATGCTGCGCCCGCGCCGCTTCGGAGGCGCCGAGGCACGCCCGCCGATCTTGGCCCCCTTGTGGGTCACCGTCGCCCCGAAGTCCTTCAAGGAGAAGGCAGGACCGCCGTTGAGTTTCTCCACGCTCAACGGCTGCATGCGGCCGGCCCGGACCGCTTGAGTCAGGGCATCGACGACCAACGGCATCGGGTCCCCTACCCCGTCGGGAAAGTATTCGAAGAACGTCGTCATGGTTTTCCCGCCGCGGGTGATGTGGGCGGCTAAGAGGCCGTCGACAAGCACCACCATCGCGCCGGCCGAACGGGTCGGGCCCTGCGCCGGCCACGGCAGCGCGGCCCCGTAGGGGTTCGCCGGGTCGGTGGCGGCCAGCACATGCACCTGCGGATCCCGGGCGCCCGAGGGCCAGCCCACCACGTCGTCGGTGTCCTGGTGTCCGCGCAGCCGGTCGATCGTCGCCGGGGTAGAAAACTGCGAGGCCCCAAGCCCCTCCACCAGGTAGCCGCGCATCGCCTTGCCACTTTCTTCAAACCCGGACAAGGTCTTGTAGGCCAGCGCGAACCCGCCGAGGATGTCCTCCGCCACCACCGAACCACGGGTGACCACCCC
This sequence comes from Corynebacterium sp. HMSC067D03, assembly GCF_001811185.1. Classification (NCBI taxonomy): domain Bacteria; kingdom Bacillati; phylum Actinomycetota; class Actinomycetes; order Mycobacteriales; family Corynebacteriaceae; genus Corynebacterium; species Corynebacterium sp. HMSC067D03. The sequence goes on along the minus strand of NZ_KV803790.1, from coordinate 38,228 downwards.
GTAGCGGTCCAGCAGCGACTCGCCCAGGGCGACGGAGCGGCGCGTGGGGTCGTCGTCAGGCGTGGGCGTGAGCGACCAACGGCCCACCATGTCGGGCGGAACCGTCGACGCGAACGAGGTCCGCCCCGAACGCACCCTGCTTCGCTGCGGCCTGCGACGCGCCCGGTGCGCCGCCTTCCCACCCGCCAACCGGGCCCGGATCGGGGCAAAGGAATCCGGCGCGAGGAAACCGGCCTCGACCAGATCCCACATGGCCTCGCGCAGCTCCTCGGTTGTCGTCGAGGGCTCAAGCAGGTCCCCGAACAAGAACCCGCCGCCGCGGCGCACCTTCTCCATCACCTGGGATTGGGTCAGCGACAGCAGGGGTTCCTCGACCTGCGGCATGAGTTGGGCCGCGTAGTCGGTGGGCAGCAGCATGATCCACGGGTCACGCGCCCCTGCCTTGCCGGCGCCGACGATGGCGACCTCGCCGTTGGCGGTGAGCTCGTCAAGCATCGCCGGCGAGTAGTCGCCAACACGGGACGGGAAGATGTGGGACTCCCAGGCACTTGCGGGCAGGCGCACCCCGGCGAGCTGCTCGATCACTGAGTAAACCCCGTCGGCGCCCCGCAGCGCCGGCGTGACCCCCACCGGAGCGACGTTTGACCACGAAGGCAGAAAACGCCCATAAGCAGACTGCGACACGGGCCGGGTCTGGGCGCGCGCCGCCGCCAGCGAGCGCGACCGGATGATGCGCAGCACCTCGGCGGCGACGTACTCCTGCTCCTCGACGCCCTGCCGGTAGCGGCCCTCGATGACCTTGTCCTTGTCCACCAGCGGCATCAGCGCTGCATGCGCCGCACCGACGGCCAGCCCGAACGCGTCGGCAAGGTCGCGCAACACAAAGGGCCCGCGGGTGCGCACCCAACGCCCCACCAGTTGCGTCAGAGCGTCAGGGATGGTTTGCACCTGGGCGGGGACGCCGGGCGGGACGGGCACGCCGAGGCCGTCGCGAAGCAAGGGCGCATCCAGGACTTGGGCCACGTGTTCGCGCCCGCCGATGCGCACCAGCATCATGCGTGCCCCCAGGGACTGCTCCAGGGAGGTCAGGGGAACCGAGGTGTAGGTGGGCAGGTCGTCGATAGGCACGGGCCCCACGAAGCGCAGGGTGTCGGCGAACTGCTCGGAAGTTTCCGCGCGGCCCACCCGGCGCAGCGAGGCGTCGACCTCCGCGATGATGTCCGCGTCGAGCAGTTCGCGCAGCTCGACGGTGCCCAGCAATTTGGCCAGCAGGGACGGGTCCAAGGACAGCGCCGCGGCCCGCTTCTCGGCCAGCGGGGTGTCGCCCTCGTACATGAACGCGCCGGTGTAGTTGAACAGCAGCGAGGAGGCGAACGGGCTCGGCTGGTCGGTGGTCACCTCGGCGATGCGCACCCGGCGGGTATTGATGTCGCGCATCACCTCCTGCAGGGCGGGTAGGTCGTAGACGTCCTGGAGGCACTCGCGCACCGTTTCCAGGATGATCGGAAACGACGGGTAATTCCGGGCCACATCCAACAGCTGCTCGGCACGCTGGCGCTGCTGCCACAGGGGTGCGCGCTTGCCGGGGTTGCGGCGCGGCAGCAGCAGGGCGCGGGCGGCGCACTCGCGGAACCGGGAGGCAAACAGGGCCGAATTGCCCACCTGTTCGGTGACGATGTCCGCGATCTCGTCGGCGTCGAATTGGAAGATCGCCCCGTCGGGCTCCCTCTCCCCTTGCGGCAGGCGCAGCACGATGCCGTCGTCGCCCGCCACCGCCTGGGCATCCATCCCGGTTTCCTGGGCGACCCGCCACCCGGTGGCCAGCGCCCACGCCGCGTTGACACCCTTGCCAAACGGAGTGTGCAGCACGACGCGCCAGTCGCCTAACTCGTCGGTGAAGCGCTCCAGCACGAGGGTTTTCTCGTCGGGGAGGATGCCGGTGGCCTCCTCCTGCTCGTCGAGGTATTGCAGCAGGTTGATACGCGCGCGCTCGTCCAAGCTTTCGTCCAAAGCATTTCTTGCTTCTCGACGAAACGCCCCCACCGCCTTACCCAACTCATACGGCCTACCCAGCCCGTCGCCTGTCCAGAACGGCAGGCGGCCGGTGTGGCCGGGCGCCGGGCTGACCTGCACTTGGTCGCGGGTGATGTTTTCGATGCGCCACGAGGAGGCGCCGAGGGTGAACACGTCGCCGACGCGGGACTCGTAGACCATCTCCTCGTCCAACTCGCCGACTCGGCGGGGTGCTTTGTCCCCTTCTTGCGAGCCTGCGAGCAAGAACACGCCGAACATGCCACGGTCCGGGATGGTGCCCGCGTTGGTCACCGCCACCCGCTGGGCGCCGGGGCGCGCCTTCAAGACATTGCCTTCGAGGATTGCGCGGGGCCGCAGCTCGGCGAAGTCGGTGGACGGATAGACGCCGATGACCAGGTCGATCACCGAGTCGAACACCTCGCGGGCAAGGTCACGGTACGGCCAGGCGCGGCGCACGGTGTCGTACCACTCGTCCACATCCAGGTCCTCCACCGCAACCGCAGCCACGGTCTGCTGGGCAAGCACGTCCAGCGGGCTTCGCGGGGTGTGCAGCTCCTCGATGAGGCCTTGGCGCATCCGGGGCACCGTCACCGCGGTTTGCACCAGGTCGGAGCGGTGCTTCGGGTAGAACGTGCCCTCGGAGACCGCCCCTACGGTGTGCCCGGCGCGGCCCACGCGCTGCAGTCCGGAGGCAACCGACGGCGGGGATTCCACCTGGATGACCAGGTCCACCGCACCCATGTCGATGCCCAGCTCCAGCGAGGAGGTGGACACCACCGCACGCAGGGTGCCCTCTTTCAGCATGGTTTCGGTCAAGGCGCGCTCGTCCTTGGACACGCTGCCGTGGTGGGCGCGCGCAATCACGGTCGCGGCGTGGCCGGCGGTATCCACCGACTTCATCAGCTGCGCCGGCGGGCGGCGGGTCTGCGGGGAGAGCGCCTCCGGGTCGTGTTCCTTCGCCCAGAGTTCGTTTAACTGGCTGGTCAAGCGCTCCGCGGTGCGGCGGGAGTTGACGAAAACGATGGTGGACCGATGCGCCATGACTTCGTCGTAAATCGCGCGCTCGATGTGGGGCCAGATGGAGTTGGTAGCACCGGGCGGCGGGGCGTCCAGGGCGTCGTCCACGGCGTCGTCGAGAATCGCATCGCCGATGGTGGAGGCGTCCTCGGGAACGGGCAGGTCGCTCATGTCGTCGACGGGCACGCGCACGTCGAGTTCCCAGCGCTTCTCCCCTGGCGGGTTGATGATCGTCGTCTTGGGGCCCAAAAAGTTGGCCACCGCCTCGATCGGGCGCACCGTGGCGGACAGTCCGATGCGCTGGAAGTCCCCGGCGAGGCGGCGCAGGCGCTCCAGCGAAAGCGCGAGGTGCACGCCGCGCTTGGTGCCGGCCAGGGCGTGGATTTCGTCGACAATGACCGTGTCCACCGTCTTCAGAATGCCCGCCGCCTTGGACGTGAGCATGAGATACAGCGACTCCGGCGTGGTGATCAGGATGTCCGGCGGCTTTCGCACCTGCCGGTTGCGCTCCGCCTGCGGGGTGTCACCCGAGCGCACCCCCACCGAAATGTCCGGCATGTCGCGGCCCAAACGCTGCGCCACCCGCGCAATGCCAGCCAGGGGTGCGCGGAGGTTGTTCTCCACATCCACGCCGAGGGCCTTCAGCGGCGAAATATAAAGGACGCGCACGCCGCCGTGGGTGGAGGTGTTCGCCCCATCGATGGGCAGCGCCTGCTGGCCGGCCCGCTCCACCAGGGAGTTCAGCGCCCACAGAAACGCCGCCAGCGTCTTGCCGGAGCCGGTGGGTGCGACGACGAGGGCGTTCTCGTCGTCGGAAACCGCGCGCCACGCCTGCTCCTGCACCGCCGTGGGCGCTGCGAAGACATCCTGGAACCACCCCGCCACCTGCGGGTGAAAGCGGTCCAAGATCGAGCCAGTCATTTCGCCAACCTTAGCGGTAGAGTCGGGCACATGACTGCTGAGTACTCCGACTCCCGGCTGACCAACCTGATTGCGGAAGGCACGGGTGAAATCCTCAAAGGCATCCGCGGGGTGGGCCTGCTGCGTGGCCGCGAACTCGGCGAGACTGGCGACGATCTCGCCCAGGCCTGGATCGAGCGAGTCTTAAGCCAACACCGCCCCAACGACGGGTTCCTCTCCGAGGAAGCGTCCGACAACCCGGCGCGCCTGAGCAAGGACCGGGTGTGGATCGTCGACCCGCTCGACGGCACCAAGGAGTTCGCGACCGGCCGGCAGGACTGGGCGGTGCATGTGGCGCTCGTCGAAAATGGCGTGCCCACCCACGCCGCCGTCGGGCTGCCCGACCTTGGTGTGGTGTTTAAGTCCTCCGACGTGCGCCACGTCTCAGGGCCGTTCGCCGGCAAGGTGGCCATGTCGCGCAACCGCCCGCCCGCCGTCGCCCGCTACGTCGCGGACGCGATCGGCTTCGAAACAGAACAGATCGGCTCCGCTGGCGCCAAGGCCATGCACGTGCTGCTGGGCGATTACGACGCCTACATCCACGCCGGTGGCCAATACGAATGGGACCAAGCTGCACCTGTAGGAGTCTCGCTCGCGGCGGGCCTGCACGCATCGCGCCTCGACGGTACCCCGCTTCGCTATAACAACAACGACACCTATATTCCAGACATGCTTATTTGTCGCCCGGAGATTGCCGACGACATCTTGGAAGCCGCCGCCCGCTACCACGACGAGCACGGCTCGTTCGAAGGAGTACTGAAGTAACCAATGGTCAAGACCCCATACGAGGACCTGCTGCGCGACGTGCTGGAAAACGGCACCGAGAAAGGTGACCGCACCGGCACCGGCACCCGCAGCGTGTTTGGCCGCCAGATCCGCTACGACCTCTCCGAGTCGTTCCCGCTGCTGACCACCAAGAAGGTCTTCTTCAAGGGTGTCGTCGGCGAACTGCTGTGGTTTTTGCGCGGCGATTCCAACGTGCGCTGGCTGCAGGACAACGGCATCCGCATCTGGAACGAATGGGCCGACGCCGACGGCGAGTTGGGTCCGGTCTACGGCGTGCAGTGGCGCTCCTGGCCCACCCCGGACGGCGGCCACGTCGACCAGATCGCCGAAGCCCTGGCAACCCTGAAGAAGAACCCGGATTCGCGCCGCAACCTGGTGTCTGCCTGGAACGTGTCCGAACTGGACAAGATGGCGCTCATGCCGTGCCACCTGATGTTCCAGCTCTACGTCGCCGACGGGCGCCTGTCCATGCAGGTCTACCAGCGCTCCGCCGACATGTTCCTGGGTGTGCCGTTCAACATCGCCTCCTACGCACTGCTGACCCACATGTTCGCCCAGCAGGCGGGCCTTGAGGTCGGCGAGCTGATCTGGACGGGCGGCGACTGCCACATCTACAACAACCACGTCGACCAGGTGCGCGAGCAGCTCTCCCGCGACGCCCGCGAGTATCCGCAGCTCAAACTGCGCAAGGCTGCATCCCTGTTCGACTACGACTTCGACGACATCGAGGTCGTCGGCTATGACCCGCACCCCACCATCAAGGCGGAGGTGTCCGTCTAGTGTTGGGCGCGATCTGGGCGCAAAGCGCCGACGGCATCATCGGCGACGGCGACGACATGCCCTGGCACCTGCCCGAAGACCTCAAACATTTCAAGGACACCACCAGCGGGCATCCGATCATCATGGGGCGCCGCACCTGGGAGTCACTGCCGGTCAAGCCGCTGCCGAACCGCAAGAACATCGTGTTGTCCTCGCGCGAGGCGGGCGCCTGGTCCCGCGGGGCGTCGGTCGTCGCCGACATCCCGGACCTCGAGGGCGACGCCTGGATCATCGGCGGCGCCCAAATCTACGCCGCCACCCTCGACGAGGTCGACGTCATCGAACGCACGCTTATCGACGTCCACCCCGACGTCCCCGATGCCAAAGCCGTCTACGCCCCGCGTATCGACGACACCTTTGCCCTCGTTTCCGAAACGGAGTGGCTCACCTCGTCGACAGGCTTGCGCTACAAATTCCAACGCTTCGAAAGGATCTAACATGACCGTCACCGCACCCGAAACCAACGCCCACGTGACCATCTTCGCCGCCGACTGGTGCCCGTTCTGCCAGAAGCTGCGCCAGCGCCTCGACCGCACCGAAACCCCCTACGACATCGTCGACGTCGAGGCCGACGGCATGGACGAGGTCAACGAGTGGATCAAGTCCGTCAACGACGGCAACCGCATCGTGCCCACCGTGCTCTTCTCCGACGGCACCCACGCCACCAACCCGGAGGCCTCGGCAGTGCGCGCCAAGCTGCGCGAGCTCACCGGCGAGGAGTAGGCCCGGAGAATCCTTCGGGGCCCTTCTACTCTCTCCGGTCCCAGCGGACTTCGCCGTCGACGACCTGCCCCGTGGGGACCAACCCTACGGTGGCGGCGACTCGCTGCGAGGCGATGTGGTCGGGGTGGATATGAGCGATGAGGTACGTAATGCCTCGCTCCGCAAGATAGGTGGAAAGCAGTTTCACGGCTTCTTTGGCGTAGCCGTGCCCCTGCCACTGCGTCCCGATCACCCACGCGATCTCCGTCGCACCGCCGTTGCGGGGCACGGTCGCTTGGACGTATCCGATCGGCTGCTTGCACGCACCGAGTGTGACGACGAAATTGATCCACTCCTCGGCACCATCGCTGGATTCGCCTCGAGTCTGGATCGCGTACCGCCGCGCAAGCTCATCCTCAGAGGGCGGCCCACCGCCTGTGAATGTGTAAAGGGTTCGATCCGAAAGCACATCAGCCATCTCGGTAGCGTCCTCGACGCGAAGTGGCCGTAATTCGATAGTCATCTTCACCACCCGCCATCTGACCTCGACGCCACACCAAACCCCTATTTGCGCCCCAGAGAGGAATCGAACCTCCGACACCGGCTTTAGGAGAGCCGTGCTCTATCCACTGAGCTACTAGGGCAATGGGGCTTAGGTTACCGCAGCGGTTTTCGTTCGCGGAATCGGCTGGGCTACCCACATAAGTTACCAAGTAGTAACATAGCGTCACTGTTCCTCCACCCCCAGTGAGGTCACTATGACGATCCTTCAAGAAGGCCAGGTCCAGCGCTCCTACATCATGGCGGACCGCGGCCCGCGCCCCCTGATTCGCGGCTGGGCCCACTTCGTGGCGGCCGCAGCCTTCGCGCTGGCCTCCACCGTGCTGATCACCTACGGGTGGATGACCCTGCCGGCGCTCCACGCCGCCGGGGTTACCGTCTACGGCGTCGGGGTCGTACTGCTGTTTGGGGTCTCCGCGATGTACCACCTCTACCCGTGGCGCTCCCCGTCCACGGTGCAGTGGTGGCGCCGCGCCGACCACGCGACCATCTCCATCTTCATCGCCGCGACCTACACCCCACTGTGCCTGATCGTGTTCGAGCCGCGAACCGCCGCGACCATCCTCGTCGTGTCCTGGATCGGCGGCCTGGGTGGTGCCGCGCTCAACCTGGTGTGGATCAATCACCCGCGATGGCTGGACGTTGTGGTGTACGTGGGGCTCGGCTGGGTGATCGTGCCGCTGATCCCCACCCTGTGGGCCAGCGCAGGGCCGGCGGTGGTGTGGCTCCTATTCGCGGGAGGCGTGCTCTACACGGTTGGCGCCATCGTGTACGGGGCCCGCTGGCCGGGGCGCGAGGCGCGCTACTACGGCTACCACGAACACTTCCACACTGCGACGATCGTGGCGGCCGTGTGTCACCTCGTCGCCATCTGGATCGTGGCCACGCAGGCAAACTAAGGTGCACAAGAGGCAAAACGAGACTAATGTTACGCAAGTGACTACTTTTGATCGCCGCTCGTTCCTGAAGTCTGCGGGCGCACTCGCGGCAACCACCGCCGCCGCCGGCGCCGCAGCCACCGCCCTCTCCCCTGCCGCACAGGCTCAGCAGCGCCGCGTGCTCGGCACCGTGATCGACTACTCCGCCGCCGTCCCATCCGCCCGCGCCGTGAAAGCCGCCGGCCACATCGGCGCCGTGCGCTACGTATCCCAGCCCCGCCCCGACGCACTCTGGATGCGCGGCAAGCCCGTCACCCTCGACGAAACCCAGGACTACAAGGCCAACGGCCTGTCGGTGGCGTCGGTCTACCAGTTCGGCCGCGCCGACACCGCCGACTGGCTCCAGGGTCCGCTCGGCGCTGCCAAGCACGCACCCCAGGCCATCGCCCTGCACCGCGCCGCAGGCGGCCCGACCGGGCGCCCGATCTATGTGGCTATCGACGACAACCCGACGCTCGCCCAGTTCAACAAATTCATCAACCCATACCTTTCCGCCATGGGCGCTGTACTCAGCGCCGCCGGCTACCAGTTGGGTGTGTACGGCAACTTCTACACCATCGCCTGGTGCCTGGAGGATGGCATCGGTAGCTACTTCTGGCAGCACGACTGGGGCTCGCGCGGCAACATCCACCCCCGTGCGAACATTCACCAGGTCGCCGGACGCCAGGCATACATCCAGGGCATCCAGGTGGACATCAACGACGTCTACACCGCCGATTGGGGCCAGTGGACCCCCGGCCAAAGCGATTCCCTGTTCCAGATGAGCAGCCTGCTGTCGTCGAATGGACTGTTGGTCCGGTAGGTCGTCGATAAGCACTTAGGCTCAATGCTTCTTCCGGAAGCGAAACTTTTATCCTGACACTATGCGGCTCGATTCAAATCGTCTGGTCATCGCATTGTCTGCCACTGCGATTGGCCTCTACAACTGCGGCGTCACGCTTTCGGAGTCTCATAACGCGTCCGTCGTCTCGCTCATCTACGCGAGCATCGCGCCTTTTGCCGCCTCGTATGCGCCAGCGCCTGGCCAGCCGGCATCACCAACGACCTGGATGACGATAGGTTTAATCCTCTCACTCCTTGTCACCTTCGGAGCAGTCATTTCTGCCCTACTAGGAATATCGCGTATCGGGTGGGCGAGAGCAACGAGCAAGCGCCGCCGAGGAGGTCCAGTGGTGATCGGCTCCTCCGAGGAAGCAAACAGCATCGTCCGCTCAGTCCTTGACCAAGAAAGGGAGCTCCCCGTTCATATCTTGGAGAAGGGAAACCCAACAGCCAAAGGCACGCTTGGCTTAGGGTACAAACAGCATCTGAGCGATGATCGGCTCGTTGCTCAAACTGTCAAACATGCTTCCCACGTGATCATCGCTGCCGAAAATGACATCGAAACAGCTCGCCTGAGTTCTGAGGCGCAGGACCTCCGTCACGCACAATGCGGTGAGACGGTATCAATATTCCAGCTTCTTCGGTCCCCCGAGTTAGCAACCTCAGCACGCTTTACCCACATCGCTCAACGACGACCTGTTGAAGCATTTCATCCAGCCGACCTCACAGTTCGCGCAATCACAGACAAAATACTCCACCTGCTGACCACACTCGATGCTCACACTGTTGAGGTCAAGCAATGCGGCCCGGGAGATGAAAAGCGTGAGTTGGACGCGTGGATTCACAATTACAACCGGTTCGCTAAAGAGCTGGAAGTTCAACAGATTGTGAGCCCTCAGGTAGAGGGCCTGGCAGATATGGTTGTCCTCGTCGGCGATCCAGTCCACGTCGCTGCTCAGATCCCCTCCCTCAGGAAACGTCGAGCGATTATTGCGGTGACTGACCACATACTGCAGGGTCTTGTCTGGAACGATGCCGAAGCCGGAACAGTTCTGGAAGTTATTGACCCACAAAAGGTTGGGTTGAGCATCGACGCCATCCGCGATTCCGCCTTCTCCGTCTGGGGCTGGGCATTCGACATCGCCTACACGTCGCTTTATGGCCCGCCATCCCCATCGCAGAAGCTTTCTCACGACGACATCCTGAAGGCACGACAAACTTCTGAAGCAGCCGCTCGGGCCATGGTTGAAAACCTACGTCTACACGGTTTTCAGCTTGTGAAGGACGGCTACGGGTGGGAAGAGCATCCCTCGGAACAGGAGATCACCTCGATGGCGGAAGCCGAGCACGATGATTGGATGCTCAAGCGCACATGGATTGATAGCAACGGAACCGAGCGTCGCGCATCCTATGACTACAGCAAGGAACCTCCTGCTCGGAAACCCTCATATAAACCGTTCGCAGAGCTCGACTCGCACACCCAGGATTACAACCACAAGATCGTGAAAGTTGTGTACCCCGCCCTGGCGGGAATGTTCGGTTACGGCATTTCTAGGATCTCGTAGGCCTCGGAAAACTCCGCATCTGGCACTGGCCAACACTCTCCTGTTACGCCACGGACCACCCAATCACCTGCGTGTGCGTGAGCCTCTCCCTCCAGCGTGGGGATCATAGCGTCCTCTTCGAGTCGGCGGGCTTGGACCCTTCCCGTTTTCCTGTATTCACCCGGCGCGACCTGACTGTATGACCTGTCGAAAACCCCAGACGCAACTGTCCATGTTCGTGTCCCGTCAGTGACCTCCCAGTCCCCCGCCTTTGCGTGAAGGACGCTGCCAGTGGAAGTCCGCCACTGCGCGTCTTTGTCCAAGCGTCGGGCCCTAACCTTGCGGATCGGTTTATACCATGCAGCATGCGCGAGATGCTGGTCAAGGCGCTCTTGGGACCATTTTTTCATGCAGGCGATATTAGCGGGTTGAGCGAAAACCAAGCGGTCGTCGGCCTCCTAATATGCTCCGGTTGGCGCATAATGAGTGTTCAAACACTGACTGCGCTAAGGGGCCTCATGCTCAACATTCCTGTTTTTGTGTCATCGACCTTTCGCGATTTCCATACGGAACGTGACATTCTCAACGGTCCCGTAAGTGACCGGCTCAACGAATCTTTGCGCCGATTCGGCGCAAAGATGCACTTTATTGACCTGCGCTGGGGAGTCGACACCAACGACATGGATGAAGAAGCGGCTGGGCGCAAGGTATTAGACGTATGCCTTGACGAAGTCGATCGCGCGGCCCCGCTCTTCCTCGGGCTCATCGGAGACCGCTACGGTTGGATTTCAGACGACAAGTCTCTCCTCGAATGGACGGCACAGCGCGTTGGACTCGACCCCGAGAGGTCTCGCGAGTGTTCTATCACCGAGTTGGAATTCGCCAAAGCTGGTCTTTGGGACGCAGATGATACAACCACACCGTTCATCCTTTTCCGGCAGGTCGAAGGCACCCCACCGCACGGCTGGGCCGACTCAGACCCAACCCGAATTTCTGACTTCAAAGACGAGGTATCTCAACGATGGGGCAATGCGGAGACGGTGAAACGCTACTCCGTTGCCTTCGACCAGAATGGTCAGTGGCCCACTGCTTCAATGCAGCACTTCGAGGATCTTGCGGTCAGTCTGCTTGAACCGCAGCTTCTGGAGCGAGCCCGCAGCATCCCGCGCGACGGTACCGCGGAGGAGGTCCTGTTTCGAGGTTCCCGCACTCGTAATTTTGGGTCAGAGGAACTGCTCAAATCGATCGATTTTTTCCTCCGCATCGATTCGCCTGTCGTGGTTTATGGCGAGTCCGGCGCGGGTAAGTCCTCACTTCTGTTGGCACTCGAGAAGTATTTGGCGGCCTCCGGAGAATCTATATCCGGCAAGTTGCCCATCACCGTCATTATGGGGCTGGACGACCGCATTTGGACGGGGGACGAGCTCGCATTCGAGATTACGCGATGCATAAACGCAACCTTGGGCCTGTCGCTTTTCGACGATTGGCGGGGCTCTCCCGAAACTTGGCGCCCGCGCTGGAGGCAAGAAATGGAAAAGGTTGTAGCTGAGTATCCTGATCTGCTTTTCATCGTCGACGGTTTAGAGCAGCTTGTGGATGGAGCCGGCGGATTCTGGCCAGTGGAATGGCTCTCGTCTCGCACCGCGTTGGCTGTATCTTCTTCCTCGCGCTCGGACGTCACTCTGTTGAAGAACTCCGATTTCAAAGAAGTCTTGGTTGGGCCAGTACCAGCCAACATTGCGCGAGAATTCGTAGAGGACTGGGAGCGCAGAATTAGGCGCGAGATCGGAGGCGGCGCTCGCCAGATCATCGCTTCCAAGCAACGCTTCCCTCTTTGGATAGAACTTGCGTTGGATCTACTTCTCGATATCGATGGTGATGATTTCAAGTCCATCGAGGATGAACCTGATCAAGCCAGCGCAATCCAAAACATGCTTGCAGACCGCGCGTGGCTCATCCCCGATGACCTGCCAAGCGCTGCCCACCACTTTTTGGAAACCTCCATCGCATCTACCGATCGTGCCCTCGCCCGCGCTGCAGTAGGTCTCTTGGGTGCTTCTCGGATCGGGCTTTCGCAAGAACAAACCGTCAACGCGCTGCGCGACGCTGGCTTCACAACAAATACTGAGATCTCGGTCGCCCGACTTTTCCGTTCTTTGGCGAATCAACTAACTCCAAATGGGCCGGAGAAACGGATGCGCTTTACGTACCGAGTATTTAGCGAGGCCGCGGAGAGTTTTGGTTCACCGCTCACACATTCTCTACTCATGCGCATTTACGAAACCGATCTGCGCAACAGTGTCGAGACCACCCCAAAGTATGCGGCGCTCGAAAGCGAGGATTATTACGACATTGAGCATCAGTGGAAGAACCAGCGCAAACTCGCGGAGGCGTTCCTGTTCCACCTCTTTTCATCGCCTGCTCCCAAGGGTCCTCAAAATCTAGAGAGCATTCCGTTGGCGCTCGACTGCCTTCCGCAAACCACAGTGTACGACGCAGCAATTGTGACCAACTTGCTTCACTTGCCCTACGCAATCGAACACCTTCAGCATCTGCGTACGGCCGGTGCATCATTCGAAGCGCTGCGGACGCTCTTAGCGGCTGCTGATCTTTCCCCCGACCCTCGGGTACAAACAAGTGTGGCCTCAATTTGTTTTGAGGTATTGAACGACTTCCCTGTCACGGCGAAAACGGTTTTATTGCGCTGCCAAGCTCTCACGATTGCCGCTTCACACACCGAAGATGTGGAGGAAGCTCGCCTACTGCTGTACCTGGCGTTTAAGAATATCGACCCCCTGTACGACGCCGAGCCAAATCGTGTTTTACCTGCTGTTTTCTACTCTCGAGCCCAACGTGAGATGGCACTTCTGGATGCAAAGGCGGGAGACACCAAATCAGCACTCGAGCTGCTATTTAGCTGCCAAGACATGCTTGTCCCTGCGCTCCAAGCCAGGGATCCTAGAGCCATCGAAGAAGCGATACGCGTGCTCCTTCAGATCGCAGATATCCATGGATCTACAAACAATGGGCTTGTGATCCCCACCTTGGATGAAGCCATGGAGATCGCTGCCATCCTGGTTGACGGCGGCGACGGGCCAGCTGTTTCCTTCGCATTGGCAGCGGAAGCCACGGCGATAAGAGCACAGTTTGTCCGGAAGCTTTTTCCGAATATGGCCCCGCCGGTGGAGCTGCTCGAGGATGCTGTCAACCAATTCGTCGTCGCAACGCAGAAGGTTCCCTTCGGCGCCAAATACTCAACCGACATACTTCGGACCAGCATCGAACTAGCGAATATTTACATCGAGATGCAGAAAGAAATGGACGCTTTCCTACGGCTTCGCGCTTCGGTGGTGGCGCTTGTCCCCTTCCTCAACTCCGCCCCGCCGGCCGGCTGGAACGAGTTGGCTAAGGTATTTGCTCTTCTTCTTGAGCTCTGTGAGAGCGCCCAGTCAAGGGAGGTTCGCGTCGGGGCAGCAAGGTTTGTTCGCGTCCATACCCCTCGAGTGCTTGCGGAAGCATCAAGCGTTAACCTGCCTGAGGCGTTCGCCATTGCAAATGCTGCGCATCACGCACTGCTGATCGGTCTCTCCCAAGCCGAAAACCTAGAAGCAAGGCTCCGCTTCATGGAGGCACTTACCGATATTGCAAAGTGGATCGCACAAACACACCCCGACGCTCAATGCCAGCTCAACTACAGCTACTCGTTGAGGAAGCTCTACGAGCACTACGCACGTGTTGGCCGTCGTGAAAAAGCCAGGGCAACCCTTGATACCGTGCGCAAACGGGACATAGGTTTGGCCGAGCTTCCGGAGGATGGGCAGGCGCTTTCTCAAACGTCGCAGGTGTTGACCCAGTACTGCACCGCGCTCGTGTCAGAGTATGACAGTCCCGATGCGACGGTACCGCGCTTTGCCCATACGGTTGTGCTTGCAGCACCACTGATCCTTCGTGGGGTTCCTGAATCTCTCCGCCAGGAGTTTGCTTCCGCCGTGCACGATTCTTGTGTCACCCTGCTGCAAACTGACAGCGGTACACCCGAGCAGCGCAGCATGTGGGAAGCGATGAAGGAAATCGCAGAGCAGATGTAGACATGGCGGTGCTTCCCGGCATTCCTCAGTGCACGCAAGCTTGAGTTGCGCGGCTGGCTAAAACAAAGCAAACGCAAAAACGGGCTCAGCATCACGCTGAGCCCGTTTCTTGTTATTCAACCAGGATTAGTGGTCGACCGGAGCCTCCACACCAACACCGGTGAGGGAGCGAACTTCCATTTCGGCCTGAAGTTCGTCGAAGTTGTCCGGCTTGCCCAGGAAGGTGCCGATAAGGCCACCCAGGAAGCCGAGCGGGATGGACACGAGGCCCGGGCTGGTCAGCGGGAAGATGGACCAGTCGGCGTCCGGGAACATCGCGGTCGGGCTGCCGGAGACCGCCGGCGACAGGGCGATCAGCACCAGCGCGGAGATCAGGCCGGTGTAGATCGACGCAACCGCGCCGGTGGTGTTGAAGCGCTTCCAGTACAGGGAGTACAGGATGGTCGGCAGGTTTGCGGATGCCGCGATCGCGAACGCGAGGGACACCAGGAAGGCCACGTTCTGCTGCATCGCCAGGATGCCCAGGACGATGGAGACGATGCCGAGCACCACCACGGTGATGCGGGAGACGCGGACCTGCTCATCCTCGGTGGCCTGGCCGTCGCGAAGCACTGCGTTGTACACGTCGTGCGCGATGGATGCGGAGGCGGTAATCGCCAGGCCTGCCACCACGGCAAGCACCGTTGCGAAGGCAACCGCGGAGATCAGCGCCATGAAGATGGAGCCACCGAGCTCGAATGCGAGCAGCGGTGCCGCGGCGTTCGCGCCACCAGGTGCGGCAAGGATGCGGTCCGGGCCGACGAATGCTGCAGCAGCGTAGCCGAGCACCAGGGTCAGCAGGTAGAACGAACCGATGAGAACGATTGCCCAGGTCACGGACTTGCGGGCTTCCTTGGCCGTCGGCACCGTGTAGAAGCGCATGAGCACGTGTGGCAGACCCGCGGTACCAAGCACCAGGGAAAGACCCAGCGACAGGAAGTCGAGCTTCGAGGTGGTGGTCGCACCGTACTTCAGGCCCGGCTTGAGGAGATCCTCGGCCTGGTAGCCCTTCTCCGCGATGTACTGGGACGCGGCGTGGGTGTCGATCGCCTGGTTGAGCACCGCATTCATGCCACCCTTGGCCATGATGAAGGCGAGGATCGACATGATCAGCACGCCGGCGATGAGCAGCACGGCCTTGATCATCTGCACGTAGGTGGTGCCCTTCATGCCGCCGATGAGGACGTAGGCGATCATGATCACGCCGACGATGGCAACACAGATTGCCTGTGCGGCGAAGGAGTGCAGGTCCAGCAGCACGGACACCAGCGAGCCGGCGCCGGCCATCTGTGCGATGAGGTAGAACAGCGACACGAACAGGGTGCCGAAAGCTGCGGCCACACGCACCGGCTTCTGGCGGAGGCGGAACGACAGCACGTCCGCCATGGTGAAGCGGCCGACGTTTCGCAGCGGCTCGGCGACCAGCAGCAGGGCGACCAGCCATGCGACGAAGAAGCCGATGGAGTAAAGGAAGCCGTCGTAACCGCTCAGCGCGATGGAGCCGACGATGCCCAGGAAGGACGCGGCGGACAGGTAGTCGCCGGCGATGGCGAGGCCGTTCTGGGTGCCGCTGAAGGATGCGCCGCCGGTGTAGAAGTCGGCGGATTCGCTGGTGGTTTTGCCAGCGCGGGTCACAATGAAGAGGGTGACCACGATGAACGCGCCGAAGATGGCGATGTTCAGCAGAGGGTTGCCGGTGGCGGTGCTTTCAGCCGCTGTGGCGTTGATGTACGTCTGCATGGCTTAGCCCTCCATTTCCTGGCGAATGTGCGCTGCACGGGGTTCGATGTTCTTGTTTGCCCACTTCACGTAGACCCAGGTGATCAGGAATGTGGTCAAGAACTGTGCAAGTCCGAGCCACAGTCCAAGGTTGAGGCCTAGGAAGGGCCGCGCCATGACATCGGGCGCGAAGGTAGCAAAGACGACATAGAAGACGTACCAGAGGAACGCCGCAATCATCACCGGGAAGGTGAAGCCACGGAATGTTCCACGCAGATCTTGGAATTCGGGGCTCTGTTGCATTGCCACAAACTCGTCTGGCGTGGGCTCGCGGCGCTGCGGGACAGCGGGGGAACCTGTCATTGCCTCGATCCTTTCTTGTTCACGGGATTGGGTCTTGCCTTGCCGACAATTCGCGATTCTCGACTCAACAATGTGGAGTGTAACGTATCACACACTCACGGAGACTTGTTTAAATCCTCTCACCCCTACCCCTACCCCCGAAAAGTCACGCTTTTCGTTGCGACGAGAAAAGCCCGCCCGGCCGCTTCCACGGCCGAACGGGCTCAAATCCACTCCCAGGAAAACCTTTATCCCGGGAACGTCAGGGGATCCCCTGACATACGCTCCCCTTGCACCGCATCGAGGGTGGCAACATCTTCGTCGGTGAGCTTCACATTTACCGCGCCGAGATTTTCGACGAGGCGCTGCGGGTTCTTCGTCTTCGGCACCACAGAGCAGCCAAGCTTCATCAGGTATGCCAAGCACACCTGCGCAGGTGTGGCCTCATGGGCATCCGCGACGGCCCGGATGGCCGGGTCGTCAAAATTCTTGCCGCGGGCGATCGGCGCCCACGCCTCGGTGAGGATGTCGTGCTCCTCGTGGTAAGCACGCAGCTCCGGCTGGGTGAAACCAGCGTGCAGCTCCACCTGGTTCAGCACCGGCGTGATGCCGGTGGCGTTGATGATGTCGTCGAGAACCTCCGGGTAGAAGTTCGCGACACCCACCGACTGGAGCCGGCCCATCCCCTGCAGTTCAGCGAGCTGCTCAAACGCCTTGACGTACGTGCCGTTCTGCGGCCACGGCCAGTGCACGAGGTAAAGGTCGAGGAACTCCAGGTCGAGGCGCTCGAGGGACTCGTTGTACGCCTGGAGGGCGCGCTCCTGATCGTCATTCCACAGCTTGGTGGTAATGAACAGTTCCTCGCGCGTGACGTCGCCCGCCTTAATCGCGTCGTTGATGGCCTTGCCCACCTGCACCTCGTTGTCGTAAAACGACGCGGTGTCGATGTGGCGGTAGCCCAGCTCGATCGCGGTGCGCACGGTCCGCTCCACGTCCTCGCCCTGGAGCTTGTAGGTGCCCAGGCCAAGCAGCGGGAGATCGTAGCCGTCGTTGAGCGTAGTTACCGGGATTCGCATGCGCTTTCCCCTAACGGGCGTCGAGCAGGTCGATAATGAAGATCAGGGTGCGGCCAGACAGCGGATGGCCGCCACCTGCCGGGCCGTATGCCTTCTCCGGCGGGATGGTGAGCTGACGGCGGCCGCCAACCTTCATGCCCGGGATGCCTTCCTGCCAGCCTGCGATGAGGCCCGCGAGCGGGAACTCGGCTGCTTCTCCGCGGTCCCAGGAAGAGTCGAACTCTTCGCCGGTTTCGTAATCGACACCCAAGTAGTGGACTTTGACGAAGCCGCCAGCCACCGCTTCTTCGCCCTCGCCGACGGTGATGTCCTGGATAACCAGATCAGCTGGTGCCGGCCCCTCGGGGGCTTCAATGAATGGCTTTTCCATTTCCATGAGTGAGAATCTCCTTGAGGTTTGTACGGTCGGCATTAAAAAACCGCCGGGAACTTCCCCCGCGAATTATAGGGGACGTGTTCCTCGGCGGTTGAAACGTTTGGTTAGCGCTGGTCGCGCGGGACGAAGTCGCGCTTCTGGTAACCGGTGTAGATCTGACGCGGGCGGTTGATCTTGGTGTTCATTTCAAGCTGCTCGCGGTACTGTGCGATCCAGCCCGGCAGGCGGCCGATGG
This sequence comes from Corynebacterium sp. HMSC067D03, assembly GCF_001811185.1. Lineage (NCBI taxonomy): Bacteria > Bacillati > Actinomycetota > Actinomycetes > Mycobacteriales > Corynebacteriaceae > Corynebacterium > Corynebacterium sp. HMSC067D03. Next base: position 20,170 of record NZ_KV803790.1, on the reverse strand, counting down.
CGAACAGGACGGTGAAGAAGTCCGTCGGGAAGCCCATGGCGCGGTAGATCAGGCCGGTGTAGAAGTCGACGTTCGGGTAGAGCTTGCGCTGGATGAAGTACTCGTCGTTCAGCGCGATCTCCTCAAGCTTCATCGCCAGGTCGAGCAGTTCGTCGCCACCCAGGTGCTCGAGCACCTCGTGTGCGGTGTCCTTGACGATAGCCGCGCGCGGGTCGTAGTTCTTGTACACGCGGTGGCCGAAGCCCATGAGGCGGACGCCCTTTTCCTTGTTCTTCACGCGGTTCATGAAGTCGGTTGCGTCGCCACCGTGGTTGTTCTTGATGTCCTCGAGCATCTCGAGCACCGCCTGGTTTGCGCCGCCGTGCAGCGGGCCGGCCAGGGCGTTAATGCCGCCTGCGATGGAGACGAACATGTTCGCCTGTGCCGAGGCGATCATGCGCACCGTGGAGGTGGAACAGTTCTGCTCGTGGTCGGCGTGCAGGATGAGGAGCTTGTCCAGGGCCTTCGTCAGGACCGGATCGACGTGGTAGTCCTCGGTCGGGTAGCCGAACATCATGCGCATGAAGTTCTCGCGCGGGTTCAGGGAGTTGTCCGGGTACATGTACGGCTTACCGCGGGATGCACGGTAGGCGTATGCGGCGAGCATGGGCACCTTAGCCATGAGGCGCACGGTTGCCTTGTCCAGCTGCTCTTCGTCGAGCGGGTTGAGCTGGTCCTGGTAGTAGGCGGAGAGAATGTTGACCGAGGAGGCAAGGACGGCCATCGGGTGCGCGTTGCGCGGGAAGATGTTGAACGCGGCCTTGAAGTCTTCGTCGAGCAGCGTGTGGTGGCGCAGGTCGGAGTTGAAGTTGTCCAGCTCGTCGGTGGTCGGCAGCTCGCCGTTGATCAGCAGGTAGGACACCTCGTTGAAGGTGGCGTTTTCTGCCAGGTCTGCGATGTCGTAGCCGCGGTAGCGCAGGATGCCCTCTGCACCGTCGATGTAGGTGATCTTGGACTCGGTGGAGCCGGTGGAGACGTAGCCCGGGTCGAAGGTGACCAGGCCAGTTTCACCGAGGAGGTTCCCCAGCACGACACCGTCATTGCCTTCGGTGGCGCGCATGATGTCCATTTCATACTCGCCGCCCGGGTAGTGGAGTACGGCCTTGTCCTTGTTCTCAGTAGCCACTGGTTTCCCTTTCCTACGTTGGGTGTTGCTCTCGTTTTTCGGGCAACCTTTTTACGTAACGCACTCTAGCAAATATTGTGATGCGTCCGACAATGCTGCGATTGTCCTGGATGTACCACATATTTTTATGGCGTCATTGGTCGTATTGGGATGGTATCGCTTTGCGCCGTCGGGTGTCTTGGGGCTGGTTGCCTGATGTGGGCACGTGCGTCCGATAGGCTTAGTTTTCGTATTGCCAGGCGGAAGGAGTCCTATGCGCGAGCTTGTTTTCTTGGAAGACGAGTCGACGGAGACGTTTTTTGTGCTCCGCGACGAGGAGGGTGTGCGCTATCAGCTTGCCCGTGAGGAGCTTGCGCCGTTGCTTATCGACGACTCCCCCGCCCCGGAAGAACCAGCCACCGATACCGAGGTGACTGAGGAAGAGCAGCCTGCGCAACCGGTGGCACCCGCCCCGGAGCCGCGCCCACTGCCGGAGCCGGATCCGCTCTACGCCACCCCGTTGTCGATGCGTCCGAACGAGATCCAGGCACGCATCCGCGCCGGCGCGACCGCCGCGGAGTTGGCAGAAGAGATGGGTGTGGCCGAAAGCCGCCTCGAGTCCTATGCCCACCCGGTACTGCTTGAGCGCGCCCAGGTTGCGGAGGCTGCGAAGCAGTCCCACCCGGTGCGCGAGGACGGCCCGGCGAAGCAGACGTTGTTGGAGATCCTGGCTACCTCCTTTGCTGCCCGTGGTCACTCGATTTCGGATGCGGAGTGGGATGCCACCCGCGAGCAGGGCGACACCTGGGTTGTGCGCGTTACCTGGCAGGCGGGCCTGACGGAGAATGAGGCCCTGTGGTCGTTTAAGCGCTCCATGGGCGCCGCGGCCCAGACTGAGGCGCGCAACGCTATGGCTGCGGATCTGACCGATCCGGATTTCGCCCAGCCGGTGCGCTCGCTGTCTGCGGTGCGTTCCTTGCACGGCGAGCAGGATGAGGCTGCGCCGGCCGCGCCCGTCGAAATCCTTCAGGATGCACCCGCCGAGGAGGGCGAGGTGCTCGAGGGTGATTTCCTGCGCCACCCGGATGAGGAGGAGCAGCCACAGAAGCGTCGTCGCAAGTCGGTGACGCCCCACTGGGAGGACGTGCTGCTCGGCGTACGGACCAACACGAAGCGTCCGAAGCGGTAAGCCATGAGTTTCAACGCCGTTGTCACGTTGTGGTTTGTCAACACTGCTGAACCTGCGGAGGTATTGCGCCGCGAGCCGAAGGCCGACCGCGGGTTTGGCCGAAAGCTGCTGGCTCAGGTGAATCCGGCGTGGCCAATCACGCCGATTGGGTCGTTTCCGTTGAACCGCTCGTCGGTGCCTGGCCGCGACGAGTTTTATATTGCGGGCTTCCCGGGGATTTCGGTGGTGCGCATGCGTGTGGACGTCACCGAGTTGTCCTCCCCTACCCAATGGCACACCGCGCTTCCGGCGGCGGACGTGTTCGTTATCGCGCTGGGTACGGATAGCGACTTTGGCGGCTTCGCCCACTTCAATGGCGAGAAGGTGTCGCGCAGTTTCTGCGCCACCCGCACCAGTGTTATCGAAGACATCGGCCTACCCGAGCCGTTTGAGGCCCCCTACTGGGCGGGCGAGAAGGCGGAACAAGCAGGCGGGATCGCGCTGCCGTTTGAGCCGAAGGACCTTGCGCTTGCCGCCGAGGAAGCCTGGCTGGGTGCGGAGATCGGCCAGAACGGCCCGGACATCAACGTGGTGGGCTACGCCGTGGACGGCCGGCCTGAGCCGAAGATTGAGGAGCCGAAGCCGGCCACCAAGTCGGTCAACGAGGTCGCAGCGAAGTTCGCGGAGCGCGATAAAGTTTACGACGACTACGAGGCCGAACAGGAAAAGCAAGAGGGCGACGAGTTCGCCGAGCTGGCGGACGCGTCCGTCGCCGCTGCGAAGCGCATCGGCCGGGGTGTACGTCGTCGCGCTGTGGAGTGGGCGGCTGCGTTAAAGGAGCGCATCCGCCACATCGACCGCTAGCCCGGTTAGCGCATGCGCTCGTAGAACGCGATCGCGGCCGAGGTGGCCACGTTCAGCGAATCGGTGCCCGGCGCCATCGGAATCTTGGCGCGCACGTCGGTAGCACGCATGGCGTGCGGGGTCAGCCCCGGGCCTTCCCCACCAACAAGGAAGGCAACTTTGTCGTGGCCCTGGATGGCATCTTTAAGTTCGACGGCGTCGTCAGCGGGGGTCAGTGAAATGAGCCACCAGCCGTCGTCGTGAAGTTCGGCGAGCGAGCGCTGCCACGTCGTCGGGGTGCCCTCCAGGTGCGCGAACGGGGTGCGCAGCACGTGCCCCATGGACACGCGCACACTGCGCCGGTAGAGCGGGTCAGCGGTCGCCGCCCCGAAAAGCACGCCGTCGACCCCCATGCCGGCGGCGTTGCGGAAGATGGACCCGATGTTTTCGTGGTCGCCGACCCCTTCCAGGATCACCAAGGTGCGCGCCCCTTCGAGCACCTCGGAAACGGTGAGCGGCTCCGGCTTATCGGCGGAGACCAACAGGCCGCGGTGCATGTCGTATCCGGCAACCTCCCCCATGATCTGGCGGGTGATCTCGTACACCGGGATGCCGCGGCGCGACAACTCCTCGCCGTAGTCGGCCATGAACGACTCAAGCCGTCCCCCGAAGCCGAACACGGCGCGCACCGGAAAGCGCGACTCGACCAGCCGGCCAGCCACCAGCGGGCCTTCGGCGAAGACAAGGTTTTTCTCCTTGTCGGAGTGCTTCAGGTCGCGGATGTCGTCGAGACGGGGGTCGAGGGGGTCGTCGATACGCAATTGCATTTAGCCGAGTGCTGCCATGATCGGGCCCTGCGCGAAGTACACGACGAACAGGGCGGAGATGAGCCACATGATCCAGTGGATGTCCTTCGCCTTGCCGGCGAACAGGGACAGCAGCGCAAACGAGATGAAGCCGACGCCGATGCCGTTGGCGATGGAGTAGGTCAGCGGCATGGTGACGATGGTCAAGAATGCCGGCAGCGCGACCGAGAAGTCGTTCCACTTGATCTGGCCGACCTGCATCATCATGAGCGCACCGACGACAACGAGTACCGGTGCCGCGGCTTCGATGGGCACGACCTCGTAGAGCGGGGTGAAGAACATTGCGAGCAGGAACAGCACGCCGGTGACCACGTTGGCCAGGCCGGTGCGTGCGCCGTCGGCGATGCCTGCCGAGGAGTCCACGAACACCGTGTTCGACGACGCCGAAGCGCCACCACCCACGACTGCGCCGAAGCCTTCGACAACCAGGGCACGCTTCATGTCGGGCAGGACGCCGTCATCAGCGGCGAGGCCAGCCTGACGGCCAAGGGCGGTCATGGTGCCCATGGCGTCGAAGAAGTTGGCCAGCACCAGGGTAAACACGAGCAGCGACGCGGAAATGACGCCGATGTTGATAAACGCACCAAACAGGTCGATGTTGCCCACGATGGACAGATCCGGGATGCCGCCGAAGGAATCCGGCAGCTCCGGCACGGCCAAGCTCCACCCCTGCGGGTTGTCTGCGGACGAGCCGGAACCCGTGATCGCCTCCACAATCATGGCAACAATCGTGGTCAGGATGATGCCGATGAACAGGCCACCACGCACGTTGCGCACAACCATGAAGCCACAGATGAACAGGCCGATGATGAACACGAAGGTCGGCCAGGATGCGATCGAGCCGCCGGTGCCCAGCTGGACCGGAACGGTAGTCATGGCGGCATCCGGGATGCGGCGGACAAAGCCGGCATCTACAAGGCCGATGGTGGCGATGAACATGCCGATACCGACACTCATAGCCACCTTCATCGAATCCGGAATAGCGTTAAACACGGCGGTGCGGAAACCGGAGATGGCCAGCAGCACGATAATGATGCCGTCGATAACCACCAGGCCCATCGCTTCCGCCCAGGTCAGCCCCTGCTGGCCCACCATCGTCACGGCGACGAGCGTGTTAATACCCAAGCCGGCGGCGATGCCGAAGGGGTACTTGGCAACCAGGCCGAACAAGATACACATCACGCCAGCAGCCAAAGCGGTGGCGGCCGCTACCTGCGGGATGCCCAGCACGGTGCCCTCGCGGTCGGGGCTGGTGCCGATGATCAGCGGGTTGAGTAGCACGATGTATGCCATCGCGAAGAAGGTCACTACCCCGGCACGCACTTCGGTGCCCACCGTGGATCCGCGCTCTGTGATGTGGAAGAAGGCGTCCAGCCCGCCGCGCGGCTGCGGCTGGTCCTTATTCATTTTTGCTCCCGTGGTCGTACTCACGGGGGCTTAGCTTTTCACTCTCCCTGGGCAAACGCAACTATTTTGCTGCCCCAGTGATTGGAATTACTTAGGAGTTGTCTACTTCCGTGTCCGAGTGCGCGCCGCAACCGTAGGAAGACGCAACGACATGGCCGTCGGCGGAGTACTCGTTGGTACAAGCACCGAAGTGCTCCCCCACCGGTTCCGCCATGGGGATATAGAAGGCGCAGGTGCGGCACGACAGGGCTGCCTTTTCGGCAAACTCGCTGTTTGGCCCGTAGTCGCCGGTGCGCCAGCGGTACTTCGCGTCCTCCAGGCCTTGTTTGGTCAGGTAGTGCTTGGTTTCGCGGCCCGGGAAGGTAATGGCGTCGCGGGCAAAGGAATCGTCGGTGACGCGTTCGTCGTCAGGCAGGAGCTCCAGCACATCGCCTGGGCCCAGGTCGCCGGGGCGTAGCCGCTCGGAGTACGGCACCCAGTCCGGCGCTTCGAGCGCACCTTGGGAGGGTACGAGCGCGACCTCGTTGACGGTGACCACGTTGGAGCCGTCTGCGCAGGCGATGACGGCGTTCCATTCCCACCCGGCGTATCCGGGCACGTCGGCTTCGAAGCGGTGCGTGGCAACATTGCGGGTCAGCCCGGTAACACCGATGTGTTCGCCGATGTCGCCGTCTGCGATTTCTTCAAGCGCCTCGAGCGCAATAGCTATTGCATCGTTGCCAAGCAACGGGTTGCGGGAGCGAGTGCGTTTTCTGGATCGTGACACGCTTACCCATTATGCGCGATGTAGTGCAGGATGTAACCCATGGGTCATCGTGAAGCTTTGTCCGCTCTGTCTGTTATCGCTGCGCTTTCGGGCGGTTTGCTTGCTGGCTGCGCGCCGGAGTCGTCCACCCCAAGCGTCGAGCACCTTCGCGCCGAGGTGATCGAGCGCCTCCCGTTCGACCAGACCAGTTTCACGCAGGGCCTCGAGGTCACCGCCGACGGCAACCTCTACGTTGGCACTGGTCAGGAGGGCGAATCGCGCCTATACACCCGCACTATCGCGGGCGAGGAGCTCGCGTCGGTTGATTTGGATCCGCAGTTTTTCGGTGAGGGTATTACGCGTATCGACGACACCCTGTGGCAGTTGACGTGGCTCGACGGGACGGCGATTCGTCGCAACGCAGAAACGCTCGAGGAGGTCGGCCGCGCCTCCTATCAGGGCGAAGGCTGGGGGCTGTGCTCACGTCCGGAAGCGGACGAGGTGATCTTCTCCGACGGCACCGAAGAGCTGCGCCGCATGGATCCGGAAACGCTCGAGGAGCGCGAACGCTTCACCGTCACGCTTGATGGCGAGCCGGTGGCGGGGCTCAACGAGTTGGAGTGCGTCGGTAACGATGTCTACGCCAACGTGTTCACCACCACCGACATCGTGCGCATTGACGCGGAAACGGGCGAGGTCACCGCACGTATCGACGCCTCCGCCTTGCCCAATAACGCCACCGACGACCCGAACCACGTCCTCAACGGCATCGCGCACATTCCGGGCACTGACGAGTTCTTCCTCGCCGGCAAGCGCTGGCCGGACATGTACCGGGTGCGCTTTACCCAGGCTGACTAGTTAGGATTTTTCGCCATGGCACAACGTTCAGGCAGCAAGCAGTGGAAAACCATCGTGGTCGCCCTCGTGGGCGTCCTGGCACTCGTCGGCGTGGTCTACGCCGTCATGGAGTACCAGCGCACCCGCCCCACCACTCCGGTCGATGAACTGACGGTGTCGGTAGCTGCCAACGGTGAGCGCGAGGACATCGGCGTGTACACCGTGTGTGAGTTGGACGAGGAGTGCGCCGGCGGCGACGCCCCCACCATGCAGCGCGGCGAGGGTGATGTGGTGGTTACGGTTCCTGACGAGATTGCGTCGAATAGCTGGCGCCTGCTGCTCATTTACGACGACCCGGAGGCCAACTCCGAGCGCGTCTTCACCTCCGGCGAGGCAACCGAGGAGACCGTGCCGGCTACGACCGAGTCGGGCGCGAAGCTCGTCGTTGCCGAGGTGACCACCCTGGACATTAAAAAGGGCGATGACGGGGAGGAAACCCCTGTCATCGCCACATGGTCCGTGGGCTTTAACTAATTACGCATCCAGCTCGCGCGCAACGGCCCGCAGGATCTCCGCCACCTGGCGGCCTTCCTTGCGGTCCGGGTAGCGGCCGTTGGTCAAAGCAGGCTGGACCTGGGTCTCGATGAGCGTCATCACGTCCGCGAGCATGCTTCCCAGCTCCTCCGGCTTACGGCGGTGCACTGGGCGGCGCTTCGGGGTGTCCAGCACCTTCACGCGCAGCGCCTGTGGGCCGCGACGGCCTGCGGCGAAGTCGAACTCGATGCGCTGGCCTGCGACCAGCTCCTCAACTCCCTCAGGCAGCACGGACTTACCGATGAAGACATCCTCGTCTCCCGGGTTGGATGCGAAGCCGAACCCTTTTTCGGCGTCGTACCATTTCACCTTTCCGACAGGCATGGCGCTCTCCTTCCGTAACGCATCACTTATGCAGTATCACTCGTGCAGATGTACCGCCAGTAAGTAAAACAAAATCAAAACCTTACTATTTCCGCCCGAAAATCAAGCAGTTCACGCCAGTGTGACCCAGAACACATATTTTGCATGTCGCGCCTTCGAGCTGGGGAAATGTGAGGCTTTTTCGAGTATTGCGCCCCAAAACGACACCGTTACGTGACACAATCGTTATACAACGTTAGGCTGTCCCGAGAAATTGGCGGTCAACGATGAGAGGAAACGAAACAATGGGACGCCACTCTAAGAAGACCACCTCCATGGGCAAGAAGGCTCTGGCAGGTTCTGCAGCAGCAGCTGCACTGGCTGGCATTGTTGCCCCGCAGGCAACCGCAGCACCGGATTCCGACTGGGACAAGCTTGCACAGTGCGAGTCCGGCGGCAACTGGGCTATCAACACCGGCAACGGCTACTACGGTGGCCTGCAGTTCTCCTACGGCACCTGGCTGGCATACGGTGGCGGCGAGTTCGCCCCGACCGCTAACCTGGCAACCCGCGAGCAGCAGATCGCTGTCGCCGAGCGCACCCTGGCAGGTCAGGGTTGGGGCGCATGGCCGGCTTGCTCCGCTCGCTACGGCCTGAACTCCGCGCCGACCAACCGCGACGCGCAGGTATCCAAGCCGGCCCCGCAGCCAGCACCGGCACCGGCACAGCAGGCCGCTCCGGCTCAGCCGGCAGCACAGGCCCAGGCTCCGGCCGCACAGTCCCCGCAGGTCGATGCCCTTTACGCACAGGTGCGTAACGCTATCCAGGCATTCGGCTTCCAGGTTCCGGCTTCCGTGCAGTCCAACTACGTTGCTAACCGCAACGACTACAGCGCGTTCTACGCTGCAAACCAGCCGCTGATCGACGCTGCCCTCTCCGGCGACTTCGCAGCCGTGGCAAACCTGGTCGGCGCTAACTTTGCCAACCAGGTCAACAACACCGTTGCTTCCGTGCAGCAGTCCTTCCAGGCTCGCTAAGCAATAGCGCACAGCAATCGTCCGCCCCGTTCAGGTTGTGAACGGGGCGTTTGCCTTTGCCACCCCACAACAAAAACCGGCACGGTCAGGCACCGTGCCGGTTTTTTAAGTTCCGCTGGTTTAGCGGTTGATGCGCGTCGTCGGGTGGACGTAGCCCGTCTCTTCTGCCGGCATCGGCAGGATCAGGTCGTCGCCGAACGGGCTGGAAGCACCGGTTAACGTCGAGGTGATCTCGGTGACCGGGTGCAGGTTACCTGGGGTATTAGCGGGCCATGCGGGGTTTGCGCGCCCAATCTTCTTCACATCTTTAGCCATGCCCCTCATTCTTTCACGCCGGAGACAAAAACGCACGTAAACTCACCCCCGCAATGTCTACGTTCCCTAAATTCTTGAGTTCGCTCGATGACGACGCGCTGCACGCCCTCATCGAGGCACGCCCGGATGCCTTCTTCCCCGCCCCGCCGTCGGTGGGCTCACTCGCGACCAGGCTTGGTCTTCCCGGGTCGGCGTCGCGCGCGTTGCGTCTCCTCAACGCCGCGGATCTGGCGGTGCTCGAGCAGCTCGCGGATGCCGGAGCGGAGCTTGAGCCTGTGAACGCCACCGGCTTCGGCTCCACTCACCACCTGCGCGAGTTGGCGCTCGTGTTTGGTCCGGATGAGGCGTTGCGTATCGCCCCCGGCACGCTGACTGCCCTGCCTCCCGGTTGGCGCGTGACCGATACGCTGCCGCCCGGCGCGACCGAGGCGCTGGCGTCACTGCCTGCGCGTGAGCGCAAGGTGTTGGACACCCTTGCGGCGTCCGGCGGGGTGGGCACAACCGCGGCGGCTGCACCCGATGCGGACCCGGATGCGCCGGTGTCCAAGTTGCTCGCGCTTGGTCTGCTTGTGCGCGTCGACGAGACCACGGTGCGCCTGCCCCGTCCGGTGCGCGACGCGATGCGTGGCGCAACGCCGCGCGTGTTCCCGCTTGCACCACCCGCCGTACCAGAGATCGATCAGGCCGCTATCGACGAAACCGCAACCGCCCAGGGCCTCGACGCGGTGCGCCAGATGCGCCAACTGGTCATGACGCTGATGGATACCCCGGTGGTACTGAACAAAGACGGCACTGTCGGCGTGCGCGCGGCGGCAAACCTGGAGAAGGCACTTGGGTTCGACCCGAGCTTGCTTGTCACCGTCGGCGAGTCCGCGGGTCTTGTCGGCCGCGGCAACGTCGACGATGAGGATGTGCTCGCCGCCACTCGCGACGCCCTGACCTGGCTTGACGCGACACTGTCCGATCAGTGGGCGATCGTGCTCGCCGGCTGGGTGGCCTCCCCGTGGCGCGTGGATACAGGGGCGAAGTTGCTTAGCGACGACGCCCACGCCCCCGCGCTTCGCCACGCCCGCCTCACCATGCTGCGACACGCGGGCGACATGGACAGGATGCTCTTCCACGCCCCGCTGGAATCGTCGGGGTTCTCCGACAACCTCATCGCCGCGGTTGTCCGGGAAGCCGAATTCGTCGGCGCGCTGGCCAACCAAGCGCAGCCGACCCCGACGTTAGCCCTGATCAACGGCGAAGACGTCGCTGCAGCAACCGCCACGCTCGTGCCCGCCTCGGTGGACACGTTGATCGCCCAGGCCGACATGACGGTGCTAGCCCCGGGCCCGTTCGAGCCCGCAATGGCCGGGTTCATCGAGCGCATCGCGGATCTGGAGTCGCCTGGTCTTGCCAGCGTGTGGCGTATCTCGGAGGCCTCGGTGCGCCGTGGCCTGGACAGTGGACTGACCGCCCCGGAGATCCACGGCTGGCTCGCAGACCACGTACTTGGCGAGGTCCCCCAGGCCATCACCTTCATCATCGACGACACCGCGCGTACCCACGGCGCCATCCGCGCCGGCGAAGCGCTCTCCTACATCCGCTCAGAGGACCCGGCGCTCATCGCCACCGCAGCAGAGAAGTTAGGCCTGCGGGTCCTCGCCCCCACCGTCGCCATCTCATACCTGCCGCTGGCAAAGCTCATGACGGCGCTGCGCACCGCAGGACTACAACCCACCGCAGAGGACGACCAGGGTGTTTCCGTCAACATGGCTCCCGAGCCCGCCCTGGTTGCGCCGACGCCATCGACGCTTCCGAAGTCGCGGAGGGTGGCGCCGGAGCAGGTGCGTGCGATCGTCGCAAAGCTGCGCTCTGCCGAAAGCACCGATGCTGGCAGCGGGGATGCGTTTGAAACGCTGCGCGCGGCGGCGCGGGCGCGCAGGCACGTCACCGTGGGCTACGTAGATAAGCAAGGGCGCGGCAAGACGATCACTGTGCTGCCGCTGAGTGTCACTGCGGGCCAGGTGGACGCGCTCGACGAAGCGAAGGACCGGGTCGTGCGCATCGCCCTGCCGCGGGTGACAAAAGTGGTGCTGGCCTAGCGGCTGGCGCGCTCCAGGATTTCCAGGATGTGCTCGTAGTCCGTGCCGGTCGCGGCCGTCAGGCCCAACTCGCAGGTGCGGTTGGACGACGCGTGGCACGCCGAGCCGAACTCCTTGGCCTCGGCCGCCTCGCGCTTGGTTGCGGCGTGGGTGAGTTCGGGGTGCAGCATGCCGCGGTCACCCGCGTAGCCGCAGCAGTTCCACTCGGCCGGAACGTTCACTTCCTCTGCTGCGGCGGCCGCAACGTGCTTCAGCGTATCGACGATACCCAGGTGGGTCGCCGAGCACGTCGGGTGCAGCGTCACCGATGGCACCTTGTGGTTGACCGTGAGGCGATCGAGCACGTGCTCGTCGACAAACTCGATGGCGTCGATGACGGTGATGCCGATGTTTTCAGCCATGTCGCGGAAGCCGTGCGTGCAGCTCGACGCGTCCACCACGACCGGTAGGCGCCCGCCGTCGGTAGCGGCGATGAGCTGGTCGTTGACACGGCGCTGCATGATGTCGTGGCCGGTGCTCATGCCCTTCGAGGTCCACGGGGTGCCGCAGCACATGCCGTCGATGCCCTCGGGTACCACGAGGGACAACCCGGCGCGCTCCACGAGTTTCGCAAACGCCTCCGAGGCACCAACGCCCTCGCCCTGCGGGCCGAACATGGAGTTCACACACGCCGGGACGAACACGCCGACAGGCTCCGCGCCCGGCGCGCCGATCTGCGTGCCAAACGCCTTGGAGCGCTTCACGCCACCCTTGGACAGCTCGGGGCGGTACTGCGGAACGGTGTCTTCCCCTACGAGGGCGCGGGCGACGTCAGTAACCTTCTGCACCAGGCTCGTCGGCATGACGTAGGCGCCGGTTAGCGCTGCAGAAGCCAGGGTGTTGCCCGGGCCCCACACCTTCGCGGCGGCCGCCCAGCCGGCGGACTTCACAGCACCGGCCTGGCCGCGGCGCAGCGACTTGATGAACTTGCCGGTGTCAATACCCACCGGGCACGCGGTGACACACATGGAGTCCACCGCACAGGTGTCGATGCCGTCGTACTGGTAGGCCTCGTCGATGTGCTTAACCAGCTCCATGTCGCCTTCCTGCAGCGCCTTCGCACGTGCGCGGCGCACGACGATGCGCTGGCGCGGGGTCATGGTCAGGTCGCGCGAGGGGCACACCGGCTCGCAGTAGCCACACTCCACACAGGAGTCGATTTCGTCTTCCACCTGCGGGTTGAGCTTGAAGTTCTTCATGTGCTCGCGCTCGTCGTCAGTGATGATCACGCCCGGGTTCATCACCCCGCGAGGGTCGGCGGCGCGCTTGAGCGCCGCCATCACGTCGTAGAGTTCCTCGCCGTACTGGCGGCGCACGTACGGCGCCATGACGCGGCCGGTGCCGTGCTCAGCCTTGAGGTTGCCGCCGGCACCGAGCACGAGGTCCACCATGTCCTCGTTGAAGCCGTCGTAGCGCGTGAGGTTCTCGTCGCCCTCGAAGCGGTCGGTGATCAAAAAGTGGATGTTGCCGTCCTTGGCGTGGCCGAAGATGACGGCGTCGTCGTACCGGTAGGCGTCGAAAAGCTGCTGCAACCCGCCGCAAGTGTCGGCGAGGTCCTCGACGGGCACCGCGATGTCCTCAAGCAGCGCGGTGGTGCCGGACGGGCGAGCCTCCGCGACCTGGGCGTAGAGGCCCTTGCGGAACGCCCACGCCTTGGCGGCCTCGATGGGGTCGGTGCTGAACTGCGCCGGGGTCTGCAGGTCGAACTCACGCAGGAGCTTGGAGCCGGCCTGCTCGTATTCGCACAGCTGCTCGGCCTCGTTGGCGTGGTATTCGATGAGCAGCGCCGCCTGGCCGCCAAGTTCGAAGCCGGTGATCTGCTCCGGCACCGAATCAAAGGTGCGGCCGACCTTGATGGAGCGCGAATCCATCAACTCCAGCGTCGCCGCCTTCGACTCAAACAGGGCCGGCAGGGAGCGCGTCGCGGCGTCCAGCGTCGGATAGACCGCGATGGTGGTCGTCTTCAGTTTCGGCACCTCGATGGTGCGCAGGACAGCCTCCGCGATAAACGCGAGTGTGCCCTCGGATGCGACCAGCAGGTGCATGAAGATGTCCAGCGGCGAGTCGTAATCCAAAAACGAATTCAGGCTGTAGCCCATCGTGTTCTTCAGCGCGAAGTGGCGCTCGATGATGTCTACGGATTCCTTGTTGTCGCGCACACGTCGCTTGAGCTTCTCGATCGTGTCCACAAGCTCCGGCTCCTGACGCGCGAACTGCGCCTCCGCATCCGGGTGGGCGGTGTTGATCACGGTGCCGGACGGCAGGACGAAGGTGACGGATTCGATGGTGTTGTAGGTGTTGAACTCCGTGCCGCAGGCCATGCCGGAGGAGTTGTTGGCAATCACGCCACCCATCGTCGCGGCGCCCTCGGACGCCGGGTCCGGGCCGATCTTGCGGCCGAACGCGGCCAGGTGCGCGTTGACCTGGCGCACCGTGGAGCCGGGCTGGACGCGCACGCGCTTGCCACCGTCAAGTACCTCCACGCCGCGGAAGTGCTTACGCACGTCCACCAGCATGCCCGCACCACCTGCCTGGCCGGACAGGGAGGTACCGCCGCCGCGAAGCACCACTGGGGCGCCGGAGGATGCCGACGCGCGGAACGCCGCCGCGACATCATTCGCGTTGCGCGCTTCGACCACCACATCGGGGGTGTAGAGGAAGTGGGATGCGTCGTGGGCGTACTTGATGCGGTCGATCGGGCGCGTGGACAGCGCCTCGTCGGAGCCGAGTTCGCGGGCCAGATGCGCCGCTGGGGATGAGATGGTTGCAGTCATGGGTTCATGGTAAACCCGCCCTGAGCGATGTCGTATCTTTTGGTAGTTTTTGTCGGGTGACTACGTTTCAGATTCAGGACCTTCACAAACGCTTCGGCGACGTCCAGGCCCTCGACGGAATGGACTTCACCGTCCACGATGGGGAAATGTACGGCTTCGTCGGTTCCAACGGCGCCGGTAAATCCACGACGATGCGCATCGCGTTGGGCGTGCTCAGCGCCGATTCTGGCGAGGTGCTCCTCGATGGGCGTCCGCTTGACGACGACTCCCGTCGCCGCATCGGTTACATGCCCGAAGAACGTGGCCTCTACGGCAAGGAAAAGATCCTTGATCAGTTGATCTTCCTGGCTAAACTCCACGGCGTGGACGGCGCGGCCGCCAAGCAGCGCGGCACCGAACTGCTCGAGGAGTTGGGCCTCGGCGAGCGGCTCAACGACAAGCTCGACGATCTCTCCCTAGGCAACCAACAGCGCGTGCAGTTGGCCGCGTCGCTGATCCACGACCCGGAGGTGCTCATCCTTGACGAGCCCTTCTCCGGCCTGGACCCCGTCGCCGTGGACGTGATGAGCACGATGCTCACCGACCGCGCCCGCGCCGGCGTGCCGGTGATCTTCTCCTCCCACCAGCTCGATTTGGTGCAGCGGCTTTGCGACCGCATCGGCATCGTCACCCGCGGCCGCATGGTCGCCGAGGGCACCGTCGACGAGTTGCGCTCGGGTGGCCCGGTGCGGTTCCGCGTCGGCACGCAAGCGCGCGGCTGGATTCCCGCAACCGCCACGCTTATTAGCGACACCCCAACCCACGTCATCGTCGAAACCACTTCCGCCGACAACGACCAGGACATCCTCCGCGCCGCCATGGCCGCAGGCCCCGTCCACGAGTTCACCCGCGTCGTGCCGGATCTGGCCGAGCTGTTCAAGGAGGTTGTGAAGTAATGAAGACCTACTCCCCCATGCACACCATCACCACCACCGCGAAGCGCGAGGTGCAGATTCTGCTGCTGAAGAAGGGCGTCATTGTCACGCTCGTGATCATGTTGCTGGTCATGTTCGGCATGATCGGCTTCGGCACCTGGATGAAAAACAAGGACGACGCCGAAGCGGAAGCCGGCGGCCCGGCCATCGCCGCCGTGGGCATCGCAGAGCAGCTTCTCGACGACGCCGGCTACGACGCCCGCACCGCCACCGACCGCACCGAAGCCGAACAGTTAGTCCGCGACGGCGACGTGGAGGCCGCCCTGATTGTCGAGGGCGACAACTGGGAGGTCCTTGCGGACGGCTCCCCCTCCACCACCATCCTCACCGGCCTCGACGCCCTCTCCCAAGAGCAGGCGCGCGCCGAAACCTTAAGCACCCTGGGCATTAGCCCCGCCGATTACGAGGCTGCCTCCCCGCAGATCGACGTTGTGCCGGTGGACATCAACGACACCGAAGGCGACGACACCGCAGAGCAGTTGACCCGCCTGCTGACCACCTTCTTCGCGCTGATCATCGTCATGTTCACCGTGATCACTTTTGCCGCCCAGGTGGGCAGCCGCGTCACCGAGGAGAAATCCTCGCGTGTCGTCGAGCTCATCTTGGCCTCCGTTCGTCCGCTGGACTTCCTCGCCGGCAAACTGTTGGGCACCGTCATCTTCGGCTTCCTCGCCACCGCAGTGTTGCTTGCTGTCGGCGGCATCGGGCTGAAGGTCTCGGGGCTTATCGACGACGTCGAAGTCGACTGGTCCGTCCTCCCCATCCTGCTTGTCGCCTGGCTGTTGTCCATGCTGTTTTTCGGCGGCCTCTACGCCGCCGCCGGCGCGATGGTGCAGCGCACCGAGGACCTGCAGTCCACCCAGATGCCGATTCTGATCCTGCTGATGGCGTGCGTGTACATCTCGTCGTTTGGTTGGTCCAACACCGACTCAACCTTCATGCAGGTGATGAGCTGGATCCCGCCGTTTTCGATCTTCAGCGCGCCCTTGACCTACGCAGCTGGCGACTTCACCGCCATCCAGCTCGCGGGCTCCTTCGCGCTCGCTGCGGTCACCACTGTGCTCGTCGTGTGGGGCGCCGCCGGCATTTACAAGCGCACGATCCTCAACAACGGCAGCGTGACCAAGTGGTCACAGGTGCTTCGGAGGGGTTAGCGCAGTTCGTCGATAAACGCCTTCGCGTCAATGTCGCCGTTCTCCGCGGCCTTGCGTAGCGCTTTAAACTTCTGCTCCCGCTCCTCCACCAGTCGCAGGCCTTCGCGCAGGACTTCGCTGGCGGAGGCGTAGCGGCCGTCTTCGAGCAGTTGGGCGATGAATTTGTCGTAGCGTTCGCCGAGGACAACGGATGTGTTTTTCGCAGCCATGCCCGTAGACTACCAACGCCTACGAACAGGAGGAGTAGATCGCATGGCTCTCGGCGACGGCCCGCTCATCGTCCAGTCGGACAAGACTGTGCTGCTCGAGGTCGCACACCCGGACGCACCCAAGGCCCGTGCTGCGCTCGCCCCGTTTGCGGAGCTCGAGCGCGCACCTGAGCATATCCACACCTACCGCATCACCCCGCTCGCGTTGTGGAACGCGCGCGCTGCCGGCTTAGACGCGGAGCAGGCCGTTGACGTGCTCGAACGGTTCTCCCGCTTCCCCGTCCCGCAGCCGCTGCTCGTGGATGTTGCGGAGACCATGGCGCGCTACGGCCGCCTCAAGCTGGTCAAGCACCCCGCGCACGGGCTCATCCTCGAGGCCGACGACCCGGCAATCCTCACCGAGGTCACTCGCTCCAAGAAGATCATCCCGCTTGTCGCATCGCGTATCGACGACACCACCATCCCCGTCCACCCCTCCGCCCGTGGCCAAATCAAACAGGAACTGACCAAACTCGGCTGGCCTGTGGAGGACCTCGCCGGCTACGTCGATGGCGAATCGCACCCGATCGCGCTCAACCACGACGGCTGGGCGCTACGCGACTACCAGCAGTACGCCGCCGAGTCATTCTGGGAGGGCGGCTCCGGCGTCGTCGTGTTGCCGTGCGGCGCGGGCAAAACCATCGTGGGTGCGGCGTCGATGGCGCAGGCACAGACCACCACACTGATCCTGGTCACCAACACCGTCGCGGGCCGCCAATGGCGCGACGAGCTGCTGCGCCGCACCACGCTCACGCCCGAGGAGATCGGCGAGTACTCCGGGGAGAAGAAGGAGATCCGCCCGGTCACCATCGCCACCTACCAGGTGGTCACCCGCAAAACCAAGGGCGAATACCGCGCGCTCGAACTTTTCGACTCCCGCGACTGGGGCCTCATCATCTACGACGAAGTTCACCTCCTGCCCGCCCCCGTCTTCCGCATGGCCGCCGACCTCCAGTCGCGCCGCCGCCTAGGCCTGACCGCCACCCTGGTGCGCGAGGACGGTCGCGAGGACGACGTGTTCTCCCTCATCGGCCCCAAGCGTTACGACGCCCCCTGGAAAGAACTCGAAATGGCCGGCTACATCGCCACCGCCGAATGCGTCGAAGTGCGCACCACACTTAGCGACGACGAACGCCTCACCTACGCCACCGCCGAAACCCGCGAACGCTATCGGTTGGCGGCGTGTTCGAAGGCGAAGCTTGGGGTCGTCGATAAGCTGCTTGCAAAACATGAGGGCCAGCAGACCTTGATCATCGGCGCCTACGTCGACCAACTCGAAGAGATCGCCGCGCGCATCGACGCCCCACTTGTCGACGGAAAAACCACCACCAAAAAACGCGAAGAAGCCTTCCAAGCCTTCCGCGACGGGGCTATCTCCACCCTGGTGGTGTCCAAGGTGGCGAACTTCTCCATCGACCTGCCCGAAGCCGCCGTGGCCATCCAGGTCTCCGGCACATTCGGCTCCCGCCAAGAGGAAGCGCAGCGCCTGGGCCGGCTGCTGCGCCCGAAGGCCGACGGCGCAGAGGCCGTGTTCTACACCGTTGTCGCCCGCGACACCCTCGACGCCGAATACGCCATCCACCGCCAGCGCTTCCTCGCCGAGCAGGGCTACGCGTATCGACTCGTCGACGCCTCCGACCTCTAAACTCTTCCCCATGAAGGTTTTCAAGTTCGACGTCGACGAAGAGTACGCAAAGCAACACAACGAAATGATCCGCGACACCCGCAGCCTCGTCGCTTCGGGCGTCGCCCTCTTTGTGATCTCCCTGCTCGGCGCCGCAGCCGTCTGGTTCTTCGTCGACCCCGAATCCCCCTGGCACACCCTGGGCACGTTCGGCCTTGCCCTCTTCGGCCTGATGATGCTCGTCGTGGGCCTGCTCATCCCCCGCAGTGTGGGCAAGACGCAAGAACTTTACGACGCCAACCCGCTGGCCCCAGCCATCATCACCGAACGCGTCGGCACCACCATCACCCTGACCGCCCTGGTGAACCTCAACGTCGAGCCCTCCCTGCCGCCCCGCTGGGGCATCACCTCCCGCGTCTACCACCCGATCCCGAACACTTCCGACAAGGTGGGCACCAAGGTCCCCGTCGCCGCCGTCGGCGCGCAGCGCTCCGCCCAGAACAAGAAGATGTGGCAGATGGTCACCCCGATGCCGATCGCCTGGGGCACCCCGGACGTCGCCGTCATCGACGAGGCCCGCAACGCCGTACCCGGCGACCAGTGGTCCAAACTCGAGCGCGCCCGCAAGAAGAAGGACCTCCTCGAGCAGTCCAAGAACGCCGTCGTGGAGTTGTAGTTCTCTGTTTGTTTTTCGAGGTTGTTGGGGCTGTTGGGAGCGCTTGGCTGTTGGGGGCTGTTCGGCCCCTGCCGCCCCGCGCCGGCCGTTTCGTCCGCTCTGCGCCACGCCGGCAGCCCCCATTGGCCTTGCCGACAACCCTGCCCCGCACGCCAATGCAAAACCCCACATCACACCATTCGCCAACCTGGGCGGAGTGTAAAATCCTGCAGCCAGTTGAGCTTCATTTTGCATTCACAGAAGTGCGCAGGTGGCTTTAGTGGGGGCTTCGGTGGTGTGAAGGCGATGACTCCGCGTTACGGACAGTTGGACCTCCCCCCTGCCCTCTCCCGATGCCCATGCAGTAGCGTAATGGGTATCGATCCCCTTCTCACTCCGCATTGCGGACTAATGGGTGTACGCCAACTATGCAGCGGCATAGTTACCACGCTGTGTCCTCCTGCCACTCCGCATTGCGGACAACAGGGAAACACCAACGACTTTGCAGCGACATAGCATATCGAATCCCGTTTCCGTCTCCGCATTCCAGACAAATGGCTCCAGCCAACAACTATGCAGCGGCATAGTGGTGCCCGTGGCGTTATGGACTCTGCGTTGCGGACTAGTGGGCGCCCACCATCTATTTCGGCATGGGTGGTGGGCTACTTTTGGCGGAGCGCTTTGGGCTACTTTTCGAAGAGCGCAACCAAGCACCGTGGGAACCGACTCCGCATTGCGGACAAGTTGGTGAAACCCCACGACTATGCAGTGGCATAGTGCAGCCCGTTCTGCCACTGACTCCGCATTGCGGACAAGTTGGTGGACACCAACGACTATGCAGCGGCATAGTGGAACCCGTTCAGTCTCCCGCTCCGCATTGCGGACTAACGGGTGTACGCCAACGACTATGCAGTCGCATAGTCAGGCACGCAATGTTTCTGATTCTGCATTGCGGACAAGTTGGTGGATACCAACTATCTCAGCGAGTGTGTTGGGCTACTTTTCAAAGAGCGCAACCAAGAACCGTGGGAACCGACTCTGCATTGCGGACAAGTTGGCGCACACCCATTGACTATGCAGTGGCATAGTGACGCCCGCACTGTTCCTGATTCTGCATTGCGGACTAGTGGGTGGACCCCAACGACTATGCGGTGGCATAGTGAGACGAGTCAGCATCCACTATGCGGCGGCGTAGTGACGCCTGCTGCGTTTCTGGTTTTGTATTGCGGACGAGTGGGTGGTCACCAATGTTGCTGTTGTCGGCGACAACAATCATGTGGGTATACGTGAAAACACCCAAAGTGCAACGTGGGTGTTGTACTTTGGGTGTTTGTGTGTGAAGTTGTTGGGTCGGCG
>NZ_KV803789.1:0-5933 GCF_001811185.1 Corynebacterium sp. HMSC067D03 | reverse complement strand
TTCGCAGGTGCCGTCACCGTCACCGTAAAGGAGGGTGACGAGGTCAAGGAAGGCGACCCGGTTGCAACCATCGAGGCCATGAAGATGGAGGCCGCCATCTCCGCACCGAAGTCGGGTGTGGTTGAGCGCATCGCGCTGACCAAGCCGACCAAGGTGGAAGGCGGCGACCTCGTAGTGGTTATCGCTTAAGAGCTTTTCGCCTGACGACGTCCAAAGCGCCGACCTCCACCCGGAGTGCCGGCGCTTTCGGCGTTTTGGCGGCTGGGCGTCTCGACACAATGATGTAGGTAAGCCTAAACTACCTTTCATGGTTTTCGGTTCTTGCAACTTTTCGGACATTCAGCTCACGGACTGGCCCCAGCGCGAGAAAAGCGATGCACTCACAGTCACCGTCGCCAATGTTGAACGGGTTGCACCCGACCTCCTTGAGATCTCCGTGGTTGCGCCTGAATTGCGCGACCACCAATTGGTAGGCCCAGACGAGTTCTTCGGCCTCCTCATGCCGGGTCCTGGCAAGGACTATGTCCCGTTAACGACAACTCGGGTAAGCAATCTACGAGCCCAACTTGCCGCGCTTCCGGATGCCGTGCGACCCGACCTTCGGTGGTACACAGTTCGAAGTCTCGACCGAGCTGCTGGCACCCTGAGCTTCCTATTGGTCACACACGGTGTTTCGGATGCCTCGGACACCGACATCGGGCCCGCGTTGCGTTGGGCGCTGCGCGTCGCGCCTGGGGACACCTGCGGAATCTACCCCGCGAACGGGCTGTGGTTCCGGCGCGAGCCAAAGCCAGGCACATCGCAGCTGCTGGTCGCCGACCCCACTGCAGCGCCTTCAGTCGCAGCAATTCTTGAATTCCTCGAGCAATTCCACCCTGCTGAGCTGGCTGCGGCAGATGTCGTGTTCGCCGCCGTCACGAGCGACGAATTCGAGCCTGGGCTGGTTGAGCGCTGGCAATCCCGCGTGAGGTCACTGGCCCTGGTCACCGCCCAGCAGGACAGGTTGCTGGAGGCAGTTGTCTCCGAGCTTCGCTCTCACGAGCGCCCGGAGAGTGTCTGGTGTTGCGGCGAACGAGACCTCGCAGCGGGGGTGCGCCGATTCGCCGTGCAAGAGTGGGGGATTGATCCCAAAAATGTCACATTCAGCGCGTTTTGGATTCGGGGACAGGCGCGGGGGTAACTTTCGTGCGAGATTGTAAGGATTGCTTTACCTAACTCTGACCATATGTTAGGTTTGCCTTTGCTCACTGGCCTGGCGTTCTGCTCAGGCAACATGTCGAATGAAAGGCATCCCACATGCGCGCGAAACTCGGTGCAGTGCTCACCCTTGCTGTTGGCCTCGCTCTCACAGGCTGCAGCTCCTCTCCTTCCAACTCCGCCTCAACTTCCACTGCAACCGCCACCGCCACTTCCGCCGTGTCTGCCTCGGACGCTGCGACATCCTCCTCCGCGTCCGCTTCGAGCAATGTCCAGGCATCCGATGCGCTGGTGTTCAATCACCCGAGCATTGACGGCCTGAAAATCGAGTTCGCCGAGCAGCCCAAGAACATCGTCATGGACTGCTACGCCTACTCCACCCTCGATGAGTACGGCATCAAGCCGAACGCCATCTTCGGTTACCAGTGCGACGACCCGACCGTGATGGGTGGGGTGGACACCACCGGGATTGAGCAGATCGGCACCGACGGCGAGATTGACTTGGAGAAACTCGCACAGCTCAAACCGGACGCGATCATTGGCCTCGGCACAGCAGACGGTTGGCAATGGTTCAAAGAGGATGTGAACTCCCAACTCACTCGCGTCGCCCAGTTCGTGCCGCTGCCCGGCGGTGACACCGTGGACGAGGGCATCGCCAACGTCCGCGAGCTCGCCGAGTTCCTCGGCGCCGATGTCACCGCCTCGCACATCACTAAGGCCGACCAAGACTACGCGGCTGCGAAGCAGAACTTCTCCGATGCCATTGCTGGCGAAGACTTGAGCTTCATGCTGTCGAGCCCCACCAAGGAGATGCTCTACACCCGCGCAGACGGTCCCCAGGCGGATCTGCTGAAGTCGCTCGGCGCGACCCTCGCTGGCCCAACCGAGGGCCACGAGGGTAGCCCGTGGGCGTGGATCGCCTGGGAGGAAGCCTCGAAATACCCCACCGATGTCATGCTCGTCGAGAACTACGACGAAGCTGACCCCTTCACCGCCGAAATGTGGGACTCGCTGCCGTCGGTCCAGGCTGGTCAGCTCTACGCCTGGAACTCAAAGGGTGCGCTGACCTCGCGCCACTACGCCGACTGGTTGGACGGACTCGCCACAAAGGTCCAGGGCTTCAACAAGGTCTCCTAAGCCCTCGACCCGCCCACCGCGAACCATGACGATCACCACAGCGCCTGCGCCCACCGAAACGGAAGCCCAGCTAGCACCGCCACAGCCCCACCCGCTCGCGTACCGAGTTGTCGGCGCATGGGTGCTCATCGCGTTGCTCGCGGTCTCGCTTGTGCTCAGCCTTACCGTCGGTGCGCGCGAGATTACGCTCGGCGAGCTGTGGCATTTCCTCCGTTCGCCCGATCCGGCCGACCCGGTGTCGCAGGTGGTGTGGCAGTCGCGGGTGCCGCGCACCGTGCTGATTTTGGTGGCAGGGGCCGCGTTCGGTGTCGCGGGCGGCTTGATGCAGGCAGTGACCAGAAACCCCCTGACAGACCCCGGAATCCTCGGCGTCAATGTCGGCGCTTCTCTGGCGGTGGTGGTAGGCATCGCCTACTTCGGTCTCACCGACATCAACCAATACATGTGGTTGGCATTCACAGGTGCGACCGTTACATCGTTCGCTGTATTCCTCATCGGAAATGCTGGGCCGATGCGAGGCAACCCGATCCGGATGACACTGTCCGGCGTCGCACTCGGTGCCGTCCTCGGCGGGTTCACTTCAGCGGTTCTGCTCACCAACTCCGACGTTCTGAAGAAGATGCGCGGCTGGTCCGCTGGCACCACGGCCAACCAGGCTCTGGACAATACGCTCGCGATCGTGCCCTTCATTCTGGTCGGGCTCGTGCTCGCGCTCGCACTATCTAAGTCGCTTGATGTGCTCGCGCTGGGCGAGGCCGCTGCCGTGGCGATGGGAGCGAACCCGAACCGCGTTCGTCTCGTCGCACTGATCGCTATTGCGCTCCTCGCTGGCGGCGGCACTGCGGTGGCAGGACCAATTTCTTTCCTCGGGTTGTTGGCCCCGCACCTAAGCCGGATGATCGTGGGCCCGCACCAGGGATGGATCATGGCGTACTCGATCATTTTGGCACCCGCCATCATGGGTTTCGCTGACGTGATCGGCCGCGTGATTGTGCAGGGCGAGATGCCTGTAGGGGTGGTCACGCCCTTCATCGGCGCGCCCCTCCTTATCTACATGGTGCGCCAGTTCCGGGTGGCAGAACTGTGACGACGCAACGCCTGGATTTCGGCCGACCGATGGTAAGGATCGGCCCGCGCGAGCGCCCGATCTTCGTCACCGATGTGCGTGCAGTGGTAGTCACCGCCGTCCTCGTCGCGCTGGCGGCTGCTTGCGGCGTCTTCGCGTTTTTCACCGGTTCTGCATCGATCACCGCGGGCCAAGTATTCGATGCTGTGCTGGGCCGCGGGGACGACTTCACCCACATGGTCGTGGTGGAGTGGCGTGCTCCGCGCGTGCTGATGGCGCTGGTGCTCGGTGCTGCGCTCGCTCTGTCGGGGGCGTTGTTTCAAAACCTCACCAATAATCCGCTCGGTTCGCCGGATGTGATCGGTTTTCAGACCGGCTCCTATACCGGGGCTCTCATCGCTATGCTGGTGCTCCGCGGCGGTTCCACGGCCACCCTGCTCGGTGCGCTCGCGGGCGGCTTGCTCACGGCTGTAACGGTGTTTTTCCTAGCGTCGAAAGACGGCCATGCCCGGGGAGTAAGGCTCATCATCGTCGGGATCGGTGTCAGTGCGATGCTGGCCGCGGTGAACACGTGGCTGCTGCTCACGGCGACGGTCGAGGACGCGATCATGGCGAGCTTGTGGGGTGCGGGCAACCTTGCTGGCACCAGCTGGAACACCCTCGGGTTCGCAGCATCGGGCACGGTGGTGTTCATTGCGGTGACGGCGTTGTTGGCTCGCCCGATGCGCCTTACACAGATCGGCATCCCGTTCGCCACCGCTCTTGGGCAGAACGTGCGTGCAGTGCAAGTCGCCGCGATTATCATCGGGATCGGCTTGACCGCACTAGCCACCGCCACCGTTGGACCGATCTCATTCATCGCGCTCGCCGCCCCGCAGATCGCGCGCCGACTTGTGCGCGCCGACGGGCTGGCGCTGATGCCTACTGCCGCGACCGGCGCGTTGCTGCTCGTGCTCGCAGACACTGTCGCACAGCGCATTCACCCCACTTCGCCACTGCCAGTAGGCATTGTCACCGTCTCCATCGGCGGTATCTATTTCCTCTGGCTGCTGATTCAGGAAGGACGGAAGTAAATGGCACGTCTGCACACCGAACACGCGAAGTTGGCGTACTCCGACGAAGCGATCATCTGCGACGATGTCACAGTCGAGATTCCGGATCGCATGTTCACAGTCATTGTGGGGCCGAACGGGTGCGGCAAATCGACGCTGCTGAAGTCCCTTACTCGGCTCATCACGCCAGTTTCAGGGGCGACGCTTCTCGACGGCAAGTCTCTGCACGAACAGTCCACCAAACACGTCGCTAAGCAAGTCGGCCTGCTTCCCCAGGGGCCGGTCGCACCGGAGGGCATCCGCGTCATCGATCTCGTCTCACGCGGACGCTATCCCCACCAGGGTCTTTTCAAACCTTGGTCACCAGAAGACGAGCGTGCCGTGGGAGCGGCGATGGACGCGACAAACGTGCGCGAGCTCAGCAGTCGCTTCGTCGACGAGCTTTCCGGCGGGCAGCGCCAACGTGTTTGGATGGCTGTCGCTCTCGCGCAGGAGACTCCGATCCTGCTCCTCGACGAGCCGACCACGTTTCTGGATGTGCGATACCAGATCGAACTTCTTGAACTGTGCCGCGAGCTGAACAAGCGCGACCACCTCACCCTGGTGACGGTGCTGCACGATCTCAACCAAGCGGCGCGCTACGCGGATAACATCATCGCGATGAAAGACGGGGAAGTCGTGGCCACCGGCGCGCCCGCCGACGTGATCACCGAGGAGTTGGTTCGTGACGTTTTCGGCGTCGAGGCCAGTATCATCCAAGATCCGGAATCCGGCAGCCCCCTCATGATCCCGCGGTGGGAAGGGCGCGTCGCAGAGAGGGCAGATTAGAGCTGGTAGACCATCACACCCCCGGGTACCGCGACATCGCTGAAGCCGAACGCTTCATAGCGGTGGCGGGCGCGGGGGTTGTCTTCTGCGACAAAGAGCGCCACTTGTGTAGCACCCTGCTCCCGGGCGAGGTCTACGACCTCACGGAGCAAGGCTTCGCCCAAGCGGTGGCCCGCTTATTTGTTCTCAACGGCGATGGCGATTTCTGGAGTGCCGGGCGAGAGGTTCGCATGGCCCTGGTCAGGCGACGTCCAATACCGCAACCACACTCCGCCTGCGGGCATGTGGAATTGGTCGAAGGCGATGACCCCGCCGTCGCGTTGCGGGTTCCACTCGTCGACGTAGCGTTCCACGTCCGGTAACTGCTCCGGCGCACCTCCTTGGATTCGTCACCGTAGACGTCCGCGAGAAAGTTCAGACGGCGCAAGTAGGTGCGGTCCGATTCGGTGGCGCGGTGGAAGGTGAACGTGGGTGTGGACTCCATGGGTGCCACCGTACTCATGCACTTAAGTCACGCACGGTAACCTTTCCCGCATGCGAACTGCTCACAGCGCAAGAGCCGCAAGAGCCGCCACAGCCGCCGCTGGTGCCGTCTGTCTGGCCGCCGCGCCGCCCTGGACAAGCTGCTGTTCCCGAAGCAGTACGCCGAGTAC
>NZ_KV803788.1:0-235 GCF_001811185.1 Corynebacterium sp. HMSC067D03 | reverse complement strand
TGGTGAGCCTGGTGAGGATGTGAAGGTTCCTGCTCCTGAGTTCAAGGACAAGGACGGCAACCCGACCACGGCTCCGGATGGCACCACGTTTAAGCCGGGTGAGGGTGCCCCAGACGGCGTGACCGTCGATGAGAACACTGGTGAGATCACCGTCAAGGTTCCGAAGGATGCCAAGCCGGGTGACAAGATCAAGGTTCCGGTTGTTGTTACCTATCCGGATGGTTCTACTGACCCC
>NZ_KV803787.1:0-39046 GCF_001811185.1 Corynebacterium sp. HMSC067D03 | reverse complement strand
TCCAACCGCACCGGCAACGCCACACGCTGGGGTTTGTCTTCAACCGAGACCGTGTCCGCCGAGTTGATTTTGACGAAACGGCGCGCCTCCGCCAGGTTGTCCGCCGCCGTCGACCGGATCACGTCCAGGGTCTCGCGCGCCGCGGCGTCGTCGCCGAGCTGCTTATCCAGCGCGCGGCCGAGCAGCACGATCGAACTGAGCCCCTGTGCCATCGTGTCGTGCACCTCGCGCGCCAGGCGTGCTCGCTCCTGCGCCACGCCCGCCGCATGCTCCGCCGCGGCGCGCTCCCGCTGGGCCGAGCGCAGGTCATCGGCCATCTGCTTGTAGTGGTCCGCCTCCGCGCGCAGCGCCCGGTACGCGTGCACGATGAACACCGCGAGCACCGTGCCTATCGACGGCCCCACCACCGCACCGATATTTCCACCAGCACCCGACCCCACACTAGGTCCCACACCAGGCCCGGCCACTGCCCACAGGGACACACACAGCAAGCCGGCCGCAGCCAGCAGCTCCCACCAGCGCGGCAGGATCACACACGCCAACATGACCAGCGGAAACTCCAGCCACACGAAGTCCGCGGAAACCTGTACCAGCCCCACCCACAGCGCGGCCACGACCGCCAGCCACGCGTACGGCGCCCAACTTGGATAGGCCCGGCCCTCGTAGTGCCACACCGTGCCCGCCATGTACACAGCGGCGAAGACGGTGGAGAGAACGAGGCCGGGCAGGGGGTCGTCGATACGCAATTGCCCCATAAGACCCACCACAAGCAATACGGCGACCAGCACGTGCAAGCTCACGCGCAACAAATCCAGAATCCGGGTCGTGGACAACATAGGACTGAGCGTAGATCAACCGATCGGTTGATTGGGATTTCAACCGCCCGCCCGATGTGGAACAGTGCAGGTCAAAGCCATAATCGGAGTCATGTTCGTAGGTTTGAGAGAAATGAAGTCGGCCAAGGGGCGCTTCGGGCTGATCGTGGGCACGGTCACCCTGATCACCCTGCTGGTGGTCGTGCTGACCGGCCTGACCGCAGGCTTGGGCAAGCAGAACACCTCAGCACTTGAAGCGCTCGAGCCGGAATCCGTTGTCTTCCAGGACCCGGAAGACCTGTCGTTTACCACCTCGCGCGTGGAGGCTCGCGACGGCATGACCCCGCTTGGCACCAGCCAAATGCTGCTGACCAAGCAAAACGGCGAAGATGCTGCGGTGGCGATCCTGTCCCTGCCGGAAGGCACCGTGCTGCCGGGCGGCCAGACGCTGGGCAAGGACGCGGTTGCCGCGCCGGGCCTTGAACTCACACAGGGCGAGGAGATCACCGTCGCCGGCAAGGCCATCACCGTCGGCGCGATTGGCGAGGACCTTGCGTTCTCCCACTCCCCTGTCCTGTGGGTGCCCACGGACTTTTGGAAAGAGATCATGCACACCGACGCTGACGGCACCGTGCTGCTCGCCGACCACGAGGTCGAAGGCGGTGTGTCGTTAAAGGAGTCCTTCGAGGGCCTGCCCGCGTACTCCTCTGAGCAGGGCTCCCTGAAGCTCATCCAGGGCTTCCTCTACGCGATCGCCGCGCTGGTGATCGTCGCGTTCCTCACGGTGTGGACGATGCAGCGCGGCCGCGACCTAGCCATCCTGAAGGCCATCGGCGCATCGAACAAGTACCTGCTCAAGGACGCACTCGGCCAGTCCGCGGTGCTGCTCGGCGCAGGTGCGCTAATCGGAGGCGTGGTCGCCTTCGGCCTCGGGCTGGCGATGCAGGGCGCTGCACCGTTCTCCCTGACCGCACTCACCGCCGTCGCCCCGCCAGTTGCCATCTGGGCGCTCGGCATGGTCGGCGCAATGATCGCCACCCGTTCCATCACCAAAGTTAACCCTCAACAGGCCCTTGGAGGTGCCGCATAATGCTTGAACTGAAAAATGTCACCGTCGCCTTCCAGGACGGCCAGGAAATGCGAACCGTGCTGGACAACATGAACTTCACCGCCAAGCCCGGCGAGCTGACCTTCATTGTTGGCGAGTCCGGCTCCGGAAAATCCACCATGCTTTCCGTCGCCGCGGGCCTGATCACACCGGATTCCGGCACCGCCACCCTCAACGGCGTTGAGGTGAACAACGATGTGCGCCGCGACAAGATCGGCATGATCTTCCAGCAGGCCAACCTGATCGCCGCGCTCAACGTTCGCGACCAGCTGCTGGTCACCGACGACATCCGCGGCATCAAGCCACGCCCGGACCGCGCCGATGAGCTCCTGGCCAAGGTCGGCCTCGAGGGTCTTGGCGATCGCCGTATGGGCGAACTCTCCGGCGGTCAGCGCCAGCGCGTCGGCATCGCCCGCGCGTTGATGGGTGAGCCAGAGCTTTTGCTTGCCGACGAGCCCACCGCCGCCCTCGACCACGACCGCTCCCAAGAGATTGTGAAATTGTTGCGTGACCTGGTTGAAGAGCGCAACATTGCCTGCGGGTTTGTCACCCACGACCGCTCGCTGATCAATCCGCGCGACGAGGTCTTCGAGGTTGGCGTCAACGCACGCACCCCGGTCTACGCATAAGACTGCGCTTATATGTCTGGGGTTTGTATGTCTGGTGCTTCAATCGCTGGCGCTAGCGCAGGAGCGTGCGCGACCACAGCGCCAGCACCGTAAACGCCAGCGCGCCGAGCACACCGGTAGAGATCAGGGTGCCGGACAAGTAGCCCGCATCCACCACCGCAGCACCAACCGCGGAACCGGATGCGATACCGACCTGGAACGTGACCACGTACACCGAACTTGCCAGGTCCTGGTTGCGCTGGCCTGCGTGCAAGAAGATGGTGGTGGCCACCGTGGGCAGCGCACCGGCGGCCATGCCGAACACGGCGATCACCGCGAACATGCCTAGGCCGCTTCCGGCACCGAGCGCGAGCAAACCTGCGATGGCGGACACCACCATCACGGCAGCGGCCAGGGCATTGAGCCGGATCATTCGGCTATCCACCCTCCGGCCGGCGATCGTGATGCCGACCAAGCCCGCGATGCCGTACAGGGACACGCCGAACGGCACATACGCGTGGCCGGCGGTGCCTTCCACCAGCAGCGCCAAGTACGTAAAGGTGGAGAAGATACCCGTCACCGCGAGCAGCACGTACACCACAAGCGAAGGGATGGCGGACTTCGTCTTCGTCACCTTCGCCCTGTTCGCCGGTGGCACCGCCGGCAGGCTTGGCAGGGTAGCGATCAGGGTGACCAGTGCGCCGATCGTCGCTACGCCAAGCACCCACGTGGATGCCCGCCAGCCGATCATCGTGCCCAACGCAGTGGTCAGCGGCGAGCCAGCAACCAGCGACAAGGTAGAGCCGATGGACACCGCGGCCACCGCCTTACCTGTCTGCCCGGCAGGTGCGATGCGCGCTGCCATCGGGTTGACCAGCGACCAGAACACGCCGTGTGTAAACGCTGCGGTGACGCGCCCGGCGACCAGCATCCAGTAGTTGCTCGCCGTTGCTTGCAGCACGATCCCGCCGAGGAGAAACACCAGAGTGGCGATAAGCAGCGGACGCCTATTGACGCTGCGCGTGAAGTGGATCAGCGGGATGGTCACCACTGCGACCAAGCCCGCATAGACGCTCATGAGGAGGCCAATTTGGCCTTCGGAGACGCCGAGGTCTCGCGCCATCGGGGAGATGAGCCCCACCGAGAACATCTCGAAAGTGACATAAACAAAGGCGGCGAAACTCATCGCCGCCAGTGGTACGAAGGGGAATTGGCCCGGGGTTTTCTGGGGGGTTTTCGCGGTGTTGGACACCGCGCCAAATTACGCCTATCGCCCGCCCATGACAAATGCTGCCCCAGCGCCACCAATGATTGTCAACAGAGCGACGACGATGCCGATGATCGCACCGACAGGCATCGACGCTTGTGGTTCGTTCTTCTGGCGCTCAACCGAGGTGGAGAAGTCAACGCTGATGTTGGTGGTGGTCTTCGACTCAGTCGGTGTGGACGGCTCTGTGGTCTTGCCAGGCTTGTCCTTGCCGCGCTGTACCGGTGGCACGTCGTACGGAGTGGTCGGCTTGGGAGCGACGGGCAGAGTGACCGAGTCGCCACCATTGGCGCAGGCCTCGCGTGCCTTCTTGAAGGCATCGCGGAACTGTGCCGCATTGACCGAGCCGATGGCTTCCTTGGACGAGGCGTGCGCGTTTACCCACTTTTTGCGCTGGTCTGCCGGCATGTCTGCCAGAGCGCCCTCGAGAAGCCTGTCGCTAATTTCCTGTGGGAAAGCGGGGTAAATGTCGCGTGGGTCAGTGGCGCTGATGGTGCCACTTTCAAGGGCGTCATCCACAACGCGCCAGAACTCAACATGATCCAGCGCCAGTCCGTCTTCACTGGATACCAGCACGCTGTTCATGATTTCGGTGAAGTACCACTTTGCGCCTGCCGGATCTACATTTGCGGCAGTAGCGATGCGGTCTTCCCAACGGGCGGTTTCAGCGTTGCGGTTGGCATGGAACTGCCTGAAGTATGGGCCGTTGAATGCTTCGAGGAATTCTTGTGCGATGGGCGCAGCTTCCGGGAACGCTACCTCGAAGGCGTTGGTCCACTGCTGTTTTTGCTGCGCTTGGGGGCTCCTAAGGTCTCGCGGCAATGCTGCGGCGAAATCCTTTTCTGCAATGCTCATTTGCAATGAGCACACGCCGTTAATGGGCTTGCCTACAGTGGCCGCGTCGGCGGAGGGCACGGCAGTGACAGCCGCTGCTGTAGTAGCTGTCAGGGCAAGCGCTGCGATCCTCCGTTTATTTAACACATAAGTAAGCGTAGCGCAGATGTCCAACTATTCACCCTTCGTGAGTAGGGTGACCTGCGCCTCAAGTACGGGCCAGTCCGTGCTTAATTAACGTACGTGCTGGTTGGAGAAAGCTGAGTTAGTGCTACTCAGGAAACTCTCATGTAACGAAAAGGTGAATGTATCCCCGAAAAGGGCTATTCTTCCACGTCAAGGCCTAAATAACACCTATGTAATTCTGTCGAAGCGTGCTTACCTGCGACGGTGTGCGCCAACAGAATCGGCGATCCGAGCCGCAATATCGCGGGCAAACGGGCTCACCCCTCGAATCGTTCCGGCACCCGGTCCGTTGATGTTGTCAAACCCCAACACGTACAAACCAGGCGTGTCCCGGGGCAGCCCGCGGATAGGCCCGAGGGCCGGTCGAAACCCGGTTGCCCAGATGATCACGTCCGCGTCCACCTCGTCGAGCGAACCCACCATCGGACGCGCCTGAAGCAGGCCGGCGTCGCGCGCTCGGCGCACCTCCGGTACGACGACGATCTCTCCGCCGAAGTCCACCCCGCCCGGATCTGGCTCCCCCTTCGCAATCGCAGTGAGGCGCTCACGATTGCGGCGAAACAGCGTGGAACCGTCCACGTCGTCCGGCATGAAACCCGGTGCAGAACGTGTCAGCCACTGCGGCTCCACCCCATTGAGCACGAGGTCCGCCGTGATCTGGGCACCCGAGTTACCGCCACCGACGACCGCGACGCGCTGGCCTGCGAAATCTCCCGGTCGCGTGTAGTGCGCCGAGTGCAACTGCCTGCCCGAGAACTCACCCGGCACAAACGGCACGAACGGCGCAGACCAGATCCCGGTTGCAACCACCACGTTGCGGGCGTGGAGGTTTTGGGGGCGGATGGTGAAGCCAGTGTCGTCGATAAGCACACGCTCCACACGCTGCCCACGGCGAATGGGAAGGTCGTAGCGGGCCTCGTAGCGCGTTAAATAATCGACGACATGATCACGCGGCGGATACCCATCAAACGAAGGCATCGGCCAACCCGGCAGGTTGGAAAACTCCGCGCGCGAAAACAGCGTCAGCGAGTCCCAGTAGTTCGGCCACGCCCCACCGGGAGCGTCGGCGGCATCCAAAACCACGAAGTTCACGCCGTATTTGCGTAGGTAATACGACACGGCAAGGCCGGACTGGCCGCCGCCGATCACGACCGCATCAAGCATCATTTCGCATCTTCGCGGTTGCGGGACGGATGAACTCGGCGATCCGGCTCGCTGGCGCCGTCGCGTCACCGAATGCAGTGGCAGCAGCCAGTTTCGCAGCCAAAGCGTGCACGGCCACCGCGCCGGCGAGTGCGACCTCCTCCCATAGCCGCTTGGCATGCATAAGCGCCAGGTGCGCCCCCGCGATGCCCGCGAGCACATCGCCCGATCCCGGAGTCGCCGCCCAGGAATGCCCCGCGTCGATCGCGTACGCCGTGTACGGGTCGCCCTCGTGCGCAATCACCGTCACCCGCCCCTTGCGTACCACCGTGCACTGCAGCGCGGCGGCCAGCGCGATGGTCTCGGCCATGCGGTCGCTCTCCCCCACGTTGGCCGCCTCGCGTAGGCGGGCGAACTCGCCGTCGTGCGGGGTCAGCACCGTCATCTGTTCGCGCTTGGCCACCTGTTCGCGCAGGTTGGGGTGTTGGGTGAGCAGGGTCAGGCCGTCGGCGTCGATAAGCACAGGCACCTCCTGGCCGAGCACCCACCGCAACTCCTCCGCCGCGGCCTCGTCAGTGCCCGCGCCCGGCCCGAACACCCACGCCTGCACCCTGCCAGCATCCTGGAGCGTGTGCGTAGCGACGACCTCCGGGTGCGCCCGCACCACCTCCACCGCCTGTGGGCCCGCATAGCGCACCATCGCCGGGGTGGCGTACACCGCGCCCGCAGTAGACAGGATAGCCGCGCCGGGATAGCCGCCGCTGCCTGCGCGAATGCCGACCACGCCGCCGGTGTACTTGTCGTCCGCAGGAGCCGGCGCGACGTCTTGCAGCGGTGGCTGCCACAGGGTCTGTATCCCGTCGGGCCACTTCTGCTCGGACCACTTCTGCTCCGGCAGCACCGCCCGGTTTGCAATCAACAGCGGCGGGCCATCCTCTGCCCACAAGGTGAGTTGGTCGCCGAGCGTTTCGTGCAGGCGCTTGCCCGGCAATCCGATGTCGGCGAGCAACTGCACCCCGCACGCTGGCGACAGGGCGTGGGCGCGGCGCCACCCGCCGAAGGTGACCGTCACATCGGCGTTGACGTGGCACTGCCCTGCCCAGCCGGTGTCGGCCTCCACGCCGGTGGGCACGTCCACGGCCAGCACTTGGGCGTTGAGTGCGTTGGCTAACTCGACGGCGGGGCGAAGGTTCTCGCGTACCTCGCCGGTCGCGCCGATGCCCGTCATCGCGTCGATAACCAGGGCGTAGTCCTGCCACTGCTCCGGGAGTTCCTCCAGCACCTCCCCGCCGGCCGCTGTGAACGCCCGCAGGGCACGCTCCTGCGCCGAGCCTGTGGGCAACACCGCATCCACCCGGTGGCCTGCCAGCAACAATTCCGCACCTGCGTAGAGGCCGTCTCCCCCGTTGCCGCCAGGCCCTGCAAGCACGAGCACCCGGGCGCGTGTCTCAGTAACCCCAGCGAGCATCACGTTGGCTACCTCCGCCACGGCGTGGGCCGCGGACTGCATCAACTGGTCCTCGAACTCCTGCGCCGCAAGCAGGGGTGCTTCCGCAGCTCGGATCTGGTCGGCGGTAAACGTGGAGGAAAACATGCCTG
The DNA here is from genome assembly GCF_001811185.1 of Corynebacterium sp. HMSC067D03. Taxonomy (NCBI): domain Bacteria; kingdom Bacillati; phylum Actinomycetota; class Actinomycetes; order Mycobacteriales; family Corynebacteriaceae; genus Corynebacterium; species Corynebacterium sp. HMSC067D03. The sequence goes on along the minus strand of NZ_KV803787.1, from coordinate 31,486 downwards.
CCACCGTAGCGCTACCACCGTGTGGAGGTAGCGGGGTGCGTGGTGTCGCAGCAAAGCAATAGAATTGCGCGCATGCCGTACACGACCGGTTTTGACCGCGAAAAATATATTGCAATGCAGTCCGAGCACATCCAAGCGCGGAGAGCCGAGGTAGGCGGCAAACTCTACCTGGAGATGGGTGGGAAGCTTTTCGACGACAACCACGCCTCCCGTGTTCTCCCCGGATTCACTCCGGACAACAAAATCGCCATGCTTGACCGCATCAAGGACGAAGTGGAAATTGTCATCTGCTTCAACGCTGGCGATGTTATCCGCCAAAAAGTGCGCGCGGACCTGGGTATTACATACGAAGATGACGTGCTGCGTCTTGTGGATGTGTTCCGCGACCGCGGATTCCTCGTCGAAAATGTGGTGTGCACCCAACTCGACGGCCACAACCGCACCGTGGAGGCGTTCCTCGAGCGTCTTTCCCGCCTTGGCCTGAAGGTGTCGCGCCACTACATGATCCCTGGCTACCCCAACGACACCGCCAAGGTGGTCAGCGAAGAAGGGTTTGGCCGCAACGACTATGTGGAAACCTCCCGCGACCTGATTGTCATGACTGCGCCGGGACCTGGCTCCGGCAAGCTGGCCACCTGTCTGTCGCAGGTCTACCACGAGAACCAGCGAGGCATTGCCGCAGGTTACGCCAAGTTTGAGACGTTCCCCATCTGGAACCTGCCGCTCTCCCATCCGGTGAACCTAGCCTACGAGGCGGCCACCGCGGACCTGGACGATATCAACGTGATCGACCAGTACCACCTCGACGCCTACGGGGAGAAGGTCACCTCCTACAACCGCGACATTGAGGTCTTCCCGCTGCTGAAGACGCTGCTGCGTGAGGTTACGGGCACCGAGCCGTACCAGTCCCCGACCGACATGGGCGTCAACATGGCGGGCTATTGCATTTCCGACGACGAGGCCTGCCGCCACGCCGCCCAGCAGGAAATCATTCGCCGCTACTTTGCATCGCGTGTCGACGAACGCCGCACCGGCTCCGACTCCTCCATCTCTGACCGTGTGATGAACGTGATGCGCAAGGCGGATCTCTCTGTGCAGGACCGCGTTGTGGTTGCCCCTGCGCTCGACGTCGCGGAGGCGACCGGCAAGCCGGGTGCAGCACTTGAGTTGCCGGACGGCCGCATTGTCACCGGTAAGACTTCTGACCTGCTCGGACCTTCGGCTGCGGTGCTGCTCAATGCCCTGAAGCAGCTCGCGGGTATCGACGACGATGTGCACCTGCTCTCCCCTGATTCAATTGAGCCGATCCAGTCGCTGAAGACCCGCCATCTGGGTTCGGTCAACCCGCGCCTGCACACCGACGAAGTACTTATTGCCTTGTCCGTGTCGGCGGCTTCGAACCCGGACGCGGCGCTCGCGTTGGATCACCTGAAGTCCCTTCGTGGTTGCGATGCTCACATCACGGCGATCCTTGGGTCTGTGGACGAGGGCATTTTCCGCAACCTTGGCGTGCTTGCAACGTCTGAGCCGCAGTACTGGCGAAAAGGGCTGTACCACAAACGCTAAGAAAATCTTAGATTTCTTCTTTAAAACGGCTCCGCTCGTTGTATTTGTGGTTTATGGTCGCCTGTATGCCTGTACAACAACCGCCGGTGGAGACCGCGTTGGCTCAGCTCAACGACGGCATTGCTGCCGCCCGAGCTGACCAGCGTGAGGAAGTCACGCTACCCAAACAGACCGCTGCCTGGATCCGTGATCTGCTCGAGGATCTTGCGGAGGGGCGCCTCATGCGCCCACCCAGCCCCGAAGATGAAATGACCACCCAGCAGGTAGCTGACCTGCTCAACGTGTCTCGTCCATACGTGGTCAAGCTTATCGACGAAGGCACACTGCCTGGCCACAGAGTCGGTACACACCGCCGCGTGTACACGCGCGACGTATACGCCTACAAAGAACGGACCCGCTCGACGTAGACTGCCAGGCATGACCAGCAAAATCCTGCTCTACTACAAGTTCCAGCCCATCGCCGACCCGGACGCGGTGCGTCTGTGGCAGCGTGACCTGTGCGAAGGGCTCGGCCTGACCGGCAGGATTATCGTCTCCGAACACGGCATTAACGGCACCGTCGGCGGCGACATCCGCGCCTGCAAAACCTACGCGAAGAAGACCAAAGAGTACTTCAAGGGCATCGAGTTCAAGTGGTCCGAAGGCGGTGCCGAAGACTTTCCGAAACTCAGCGTCAAAGCCCGCGATGAGATCGTGGCGTTTGGCGCACCGGGGGAGCTGAAGGTTGATGAAAACGGTGTGATCGGCGGCGGAAAACACCTCACTCCGCAGCAGGTCAACGAGTTCGTGGAGGCCAACCCGGACGTGGTCTTCTTCGACGGGCGCAACGCCCGCGAGGCCGAGATCGGACGGTTTAAAAACGCGGTGGTGCCAGATGTGGAAACCACTCACGACTTCATCAAAGAGCTCGAGTCCGGCAAGTACGACTGGATGAAGGACAAGCCGGTCATCTCGTACTGCACCGGCGGCATTCGCTGCGAGGTGCTGTCCAGCCTGATGATCAACCGCGGGTTCGAAGAGGTCTACCAAATCGACGGCGGCATCGTCCGCTACGGCGAAGCCTTCGGCAACTCCGGCCTGTGGGAGGGCTCCCTCTACGTGTTCGACGACCGCATGCACACCGAATTCGGTTCCGCGGACGACCCGGACTACGTCCAGCTCGGCCACTGCGTGCACTGCGGGGAGGCGACCAACCAGTTCTACAACTGCGCCAACGAGCCGGAGTGCCGCCAGCAGTACTTAAGCTGCGAGGCCTGCCGGGAGAAGAACCCGTACTGTGCGCAGTGCGCAACTACATCGTTGCCAGCATCCCAATAGTCAGAATCAGCCACGCCATGGTGAACGGCACGAGCGGGATCCAGAACACGCCCATCCACGGGATCCAGCGCTCGTAGCGGTTGAGTTTGCGCACCATGATCACCGCGCAGCCAATCAGGCCGGCGATCGGTGGGAGAGAGGTGACTACAGCCCAGGTGGTGCGCCAGGTTGGGGTGCACAGCCAGGTGGCGTCGCCGTCGCTGCACAGCGGCCCGCCCTGCAGGCGGGCGACCAGGCCTAACACAAACGCCAACAGGAACGTCACCCCAACGGTGCCCAGCGCCCACGTGATCGCCTGACGGGTGGAGCGCTTATTGCGCCGGTCTACCTCCAGCGGATCCGGGGCATCCGCCAACTCATCAAAGGAACGGGGCTCCGGGCGAACGCGGGAAAAGCGGTCGGCGGGGGAGTGCAGGTCGTTTTCAGGATGGTCGCGCATACGCCCTAACCTACTTCGCTGCCTCCGGACAGACGATGACGGGCACAGGCGCGTAGCGGATGAACTCGCCTTCGAGCGTGCCCAAAAACACCGTGCGCAGATTCGGCGACGGCTGCGAACCCAGGCACATGATGTCGCCCTTGCGCCACTTCACCGAGTCAATCGAGCGCTTCCAGTTCTTGCCGGTGGACACGGAGCTGGTCACGTCGAAATGGTCGAGGCGGTCGGGGGAGAGTTCGCATGCGTACTCCCAGGCTCGGTCGCGGGCGTGGTCAAGCATGCCAAGGGTGCGTTCGTACCATTTCGGGCCGTGCTCGTCGTAACTCGTCGGGGAGAACGCGATGATGCGCAGCGGCAGGTGCAGCGCGCACGCGAGGGCGGTGGCGTAGTCCAGGCCGTAAAACTCGGGCTCTTTCTTCCCGTCGGTGTCCACCACGGCGTAGGTCACGCGCGTGATGCCCTTCTTAGACAGCTTCACTCCGCGCGGTGCCAGCCCGAGGGGGATGGGGGAGGAGTAGAGCATTTCGTCCGTAACGCTGGACGGGCGCAGCCGGCCCTTGGGTGATTTTGCGCGGGAGCCCATCACGATGAGGTCAGCGTTGAACTCTAAGGCGTTGTCGAGAAGCGAGCGGACGGTATCTTTGCCGTCCTTGAGCGTGGCTACCTCTTTGGACCACTGCGCTTTCGGGATCTGCCCGTCGAGTTCATCGACCACGCGTTTGTGGAACTCTTCGCGCATCTTCTTCAGCTGCTTCTTGCGGCTCTTCGCCGAGGTTGTCAGCGCCTGGATCGGCGGCAGTTGCGCAGATGCCATGACCTGCACCTTCATCGGCAGGGAGCGGCCGAGCCAGGTGGCAAACTCGACGGCTTCGCCGCTTGTGGTGTCCCAGCCAACCGCAACGCGGAGAGGAGCATCCGAATCGACAGTGTTCGGTAGGCGTGCAGACTCGGGGGATACAGCGTGGTGGCTCACGTCGTGGCTCCTCGAAGTGGCAGTGTCGCTAGCAAACGTTTGAACATCAACATCATATGTGGCGTCGGCGACGCACCGAAAACGGCGTTACCATTGCGCAGATGTTTGTGTATGAGGGTGAGGTGTCGCACGAGTGGCGTCGTCGCCACGCATTGCGCGAGCTCAACGCAGGGCGCATGCGTATCGACGACGCCTGCGACGCCGACTTCATCCTCCGCGCCGCCGCCGAACACCACGGCACCGCATCCCCACGGCCCTGCCCCATCTGTGGCGCCGAACTGCGGGAGATTACCTGGGTGTACAGCGAAAAACTCGGCCGACGCACCGGCACCGCCCGCAGCGCAGAAGAAATCGACCGCATGGTGCACGAGGTCGGCCCCATCACCGTCCACTTCGTGGAGGTTTGCCGCGACTGCAAGTGGAACCATCTGTTAAAGGAAGTCACTGCAGTACCAGTAGTGTGATTTCGCGTTGGCCGGGTAGGGTGTGCATAGAAAACGAGTAGGTAGCTCGCGGTTTCGCCCTCCCCGCGGGGGCCGCGAGTCAAATTGCGCAGGGAAAAACGAGTGTCAGATAAAGACAACGGCGGCGACACGACCGCCAAAAAGAAAAGCAACGGCTCAACGACCGTCACAACCAAGAAACGGTCGCGCGCATGGCAGTGGTTTATCGCGTTCTTGCTGTTCTTGGCCATGATTGCGGCGATCCCGCTGGCGTGGTTCTTCTGGAGCTACGCACGCGCCGAGGTGCCCGAGCCGGGCAAGATTGAAACGGCGCAGATCTCCAACATCTTCTACCGCGACGGCGACAAGGAACTCGCCCGCATCGTCCCGCCGGAAGGCAACCGTAAGCAGATCCCGCTTGACCAGGTGCCCGAAGACGTCCAAAACGCGGTGCTTGCGGCAGAAGACCGTGACTTCTGGACCAACTCCGGCTTCTCCCCGACAGGCTTCGCTCGCGCCGCCATCGGGCAGCTCACCGGCAACGCATCCGCAGGTGGCGGCTCCACCATCACCCAGCAGTACGTGAAGAACGCACTGGTGGGCAACGAGCACTCCTACGAGCGTAAAGCTAAAGAGCTCGTCTACTCGGTGAAGATGACCAACCAGTGGGAAAAGGCCGACATTCTGCGCGCCTACCTGAACACGGTCTACTTCGGCCGCAACGCCTACGGCATCGAAGCCGCAGCGCACGCCTACTTCAACAAACCAGCCTCCCAGCTCACACTGGAGGAGGGCGCAGTCCTGGCCGCGTCGATCCAGCTGCCGAGCCAGCTTGACCCGTGGACCAACCGCGAAGCCGCGGAAGGCCGCTGGAACTACGTCATGGACGGCATGGTGGAAACCGGCGCCATCACCCAGGAGCGTCGCGCGGCCGCCCACTACCCGGAGACCCGTGACCCGGCCACCTACTCGGCCTACACGGAAGCAACCGGCGCAAACGGCCTGATTAAGAACCAGGTTGTGGCGGAGTTGGCCACCATTGGCATCACCGAGGACGACCTGACCAACCGTGGCCTGCAGATCACCACCACGATCGATGCCGGCACCCAGCAAAACGTCGAAGAGATCACCCGTCAGCGCCTGTCCTACCTACAGGATGACGCCCGCTCCGGCGTCGTTGCCATCGAGCCGAGTACCGGTGCCGTGCGCGCCTACTACGGCGGCGACGACCCGTCTGGCTGGGACTACGCCAACGCGGGCCTGCAAACGGGTTCGACGTTCAAGATCTTCGCGCTCGCGGCCGCCCTGCAGCAGGGCATCCCGCTGACGTCCATGTTCGATTCTTCCCCGGTGACCCTGCCGGGCAACCACGTCGTGACCAACTGGGACGGCGGCGGAGGCGGAATGCTGTCCATGACTGAGGCCACCCGCGTGTCCTCCAACACCGCCTACATGCGCATTCAAGACGAACTGGACAACACCACCCAGGACACCGCCGACATGGCGCATGCCCTCGGCGTGGCCAAGTCCATCCCGGGCATCCCTGTAACGCTGCGTGAAAACGGCGGCCAGCCCTACGAAGGCATCGTGCTGGGCCAGTACCAGTCGCGCGTGCTGGACATGGCTACCGCAGTGGCAACCCTGACCAACCGCGGCGCCATGCACCCAACCCACTTCGTGGAAAAGGTTGTGGACGCCAACGGTGAGGTCCTCTACGAGGTGGACCGCAACTACACCGAACGTCGCGTCTCCGAGCAGGTGGCGGACAACGTGCTCGAAGCAATGCAGACCGTGCCGGCGTACTCCAACGCGGTGCTCGCTGGCGGCCGCCCGTCCGCGGCAAAGACCGGCACTGCGCAGCTGGGCAACACCGGCATGAACAAGGACGCCTGGACGGTCGGCTCCACCCCGCAGCTCGCTGTGGCCGTGTGGGTCGGTACCGCCGACAACACCTCCGCCATCTTCAATGAGTGGGGCGGCATCATGTACGGCTCGAACACGCCGTCGCAGATCTGGAAGCAGGTCCTGGACACTGAGCTGGCGGATCAAGACTTTGAGTACTTCGAGCCGGCAAGCCCGGTGTACTGGGGCGTGAACGCCTACAAGGGTGGCGTTGGCCTGGGCGGTTACTACTCCACTCCGGCAACCCAAAACTCGGCTACCGGGACTGCGCCGACGGAATCCGAGTCGGCTGCATCTTCCGCTCCGAGCGAAGCACCTGCTCCGGCACCAGCACCGGCTCCCGCGCCAGCACCGGCACCTGCACCTGCTCCCGCACCGGCGCCTGCGCCGGACTTGCGTGATGCTGTCAACGATGTGATCGGCCAAGTTCAGGAGGCGTTCCAGTAACAGCATGTCTCAGACTGATCAAACAACCGTCACATGGCCGGACCCGGCCGACCGCGTCCAGCCCGGCAAAACCGAACCGGTGGCACGCGGCTGGGTGAACTACCTCGGCGGACCAATGGGCCGCTTCGCCCAGATCGGCCGCGCCCGGTTCTGGACGCCGCTGCGCGCCATCATCGCCGTCGCATACATCTTCTTGTCCTTCGGCGCACTACAGAAGTCGCGCTGCGCTGGCGGCAAACTGGACGACAACGGCATCATGCAGCTCAACTGGGACGGCAACCGCCAGTTCGTCGCTGCCTGCTACAACGACATCATCCCGCTCTACGGAGCACGCGGTCTGGACCAGCCGGGCTTTGTCTACGCCTACTCGTGGGTAGAAGACGACCTGACCCGCTACATGGAATACCCGGTGCTCGCTGGCCTGTTCCAGCAGCTCAGCGCCTGGATCGCGCGCGGTACCTACTTCCTGACTGATAGCTTCCTGCCGGAATCTGGCTGGTACTTCTACGTCACCGCACTGCTGATGTCCATCATCTGGGTGATCACCATCCGCATGGTCGCGGAACTTGCCGGCAACCGCATCTGGGACACGCTGCTCGTCGCCGGTTCGCCGCTGCTGATCGTCCACGCGTTTACCAACTGGGACATCCCCTCGATCTTCTTCGCCGTCGCAGCGATGCTCGCGGCGCGCAACCGCAAGTGGTGGCTGGCCGGTGTGCTCGTCGGTTTGGGCACCGCGTTCAAACTGTGGCCGCTGTTCATCCTCGGCGCGTACCTCACTGTGGCGATCCGCAAGCGTGACCTCGTGCCGTTCTTCAAGATGGTCGGCGCCACCGCCATCACCTGGATCGCCGTCAACGCGCCGGTGTACCTGCGTTACCCAGACGCATGGAGCGAGTTCAACCGCCTCAACACCGACCGCGGCTGGGAGTGGACCACCATCTACGCGGTGCTCTCCCGCGAGTTCGGGTGGGCCGGCTTCGACTCCGGTGAGGGCGCCCCGGTGATCCTCAACGCCGTCACCCTGATCCTGTTCCTGCTCGGCTGCCTGTTCGTCCTCATCCTCGGCCTGCGTGCGCCGCAAACCCCGCGCATTGCGGAACTGATCGTGCTCATCGTCGGCTTCTTCCTGCTGTTTAACAAGGTATGGAGCCCGCAGTACTCTCTGTGGTTCGTGGTTCCCGCGGTCCTCGCACTGCCGTACTGGCGTCTGCTGCTGTCCTGGATGGTGGCGGACATGATGGTTTGGCCGGTGCTGATGTGGCACATGATGGGCGACGACAACATGGGTGTGCCGGGTTGGTTCCTGGACATCTTCATCCTGGCGCGCGATGCGTTTATCGTGGCGGTGATGGTGCTCGTCGTCAAGCAAATGCTCGGCAAGCGCCCGGACAAGGTCCGCGACGCGCACAACGGCCACGACCCGCTGATGTCGCTGCCTGCGCAGTGGAAAGAGCCTGTGCTTATCGACGAGCCCACGCCCGAGCCTGAGGTGGAGGCGGTGAGTACGCAACCATGACCACCGCAACGGTCCTCGGCATCGTCTCTATCCTGATCGCGTTTGCCCTGTTCGGCGCGTCGTTCTACATGGCAACGAAGGGCCGCAAGAAAGAGTCGATCATCTACGGCGCGGTTGCGTTTGTGTTCATGACGATCATCCCGGTGTCGCTCGCACTTTTCGTCGCGGTGCCAAACCCGACCTGATCTTCGTCGTTACAGTGGGGCCATGCTTACGAAGAAGATGGTTGCCCTGACAGTCGCCGCCACAGCAGGACTTGCCGTGGCGGCGTGTTCTGATTCTGGCGAGACTGCGCCCGAAACAGTCACTGAAACCGTCGCGCCCGAAACGGTGACGGAAACGTCGAACGCTGGAGCCGCTGTGTCCGAGGATCTCCCAGCCGCTGTGACCGGCTACTCGGACGAGGCGCGCAAGGATCTTGTCGACGAAAACGTGACCGAAGCCGAAGTCCAAGACGTCTTAAAGGCCGCCCAGGATGGCAAGGCCAAAGTGGAGTGGGACGATGACGGCTACTTCGAGGTGGAGTTCGGCGAAATCGACATTGATATCGATAAGGACGGCCTCGTTTTAGACGTCGACCGCTAAGACCGAAGATTTTCGCGTTTTGCTGCGGGTTCTGCTCGGTGAAAATATCCTGAAAGCACCGTGTCCGATACCGGACTGCTGTTGCTAAAAAGGAGCCCGCGTTGAACCGTCGAATTCTTACCCTGCCGCTCGCCGTATCGCTGGTCGCGGGCGGCCTTGCCCCAGCTGCAGTCGCCGCTACAGTCGGGCCGAATGAAGGGCCCATGGTGTTGGCGGCGAACGGGATCTGCATGTTAAAGCTGAACGACCGGGAAGCGGCAACCTACAGCGCTTGGGCCAACGTCAGCACACAAGAGGTGTACGCCAACGCTGCGGTGAAAGCATTTGAGGTGCTGTACCCCGGAACAGAGAACATCGTTCGGGAGTTCCGGGCAGAACCCTCGCTTGCAGAGCTTGTGGAGGCACAGAAGAATCTCGCAAGCAGGCTCGCAGACGCCAAAGAGGCTCAAAAGCGCACTGAGCAGCGGTACACGGAACGCCTCCAGCAGGTAGGTATGGAGCATGTGCTGGCACAACACCTCACCGAGGAACTTACAAAGGTCGAGGTGTGGGCGGTAAAGCCGAGCATCAAACAGGGCAGCATCTCGGAGCGGCCGGTCAGCGCACTTGGTGTTGAGGAGGCGAACCGTGTGCGGGGCAAGCGCGTGAACCGGCAGGACTTTGAAGACGTTGCCTGGAAGAGCTTCGTTGTGCAGGGCAACCTGTCCCAGTCCGATCTGAAGACTTTCCGGAAAACGTTCTTGGCCGCCGACGATGTCCAACTCGCCATCGGGGGAACGACGGCGTACCTCGAAGTGGATATGAACGCGCGGGTTGCCTGCGCAGACGGCGGCAACCGAGAGGTGAAGTACCCGACCAGCATTGACGAGGTTCGTAATTGGAACATCGACTCGCTGCGCGGTGAGGCGGGCTTGAGCAGTTTGAGTTCTCAGGGTGAGGTTGAGGTATCCCCGCTCGCGATCGTGGGCCTTGTGGTCGGAGTTCTCGCAGCTTTGGGTATTGCGGTTGCGGCGGTCGGGCCGTCGTTGGGCATCCCGCTGCCGGCTCTGCCGAAGTTGCCGGGGTTGCCGTTCTAACGCCAGCCGTTGGTGCCTGCCAACGATTGGTTGCCGGCCAATTGTCCGCAATGCGGAGTCTTTCATGTCATCCCCGCGGCCAGGGTTTTGAGCAGTGCAAACCGTGGGGTAGTCTGTTCAGGTTGCTTGACGCAACGACCCTCCTGCCATGACCACAAGGGTTATGGCCGAACAGACTAAGACCATAGGAGGTGATGAGGTCCGTGCGTCACTACGAAGTAATGATCATCCTCGATCCGCAGCAGGATGAGCGCACCGTTGCCCCGTCCCTGGATAAGTTCCTGGAGACTGTCCGCAAGGACAACGGCAAGGTGGAGAACGTTGATGTGTGGGGCAAGAAGCGTCTTGCTTACCCGATCAACAAGAAGGAAGAGGGCATCTACGCCGTTGTGAACCTCGACTGCGAGGCTGACACGGTCAAGGAGCTCGACCGTCTGCTGAACCTGAACGACAACGTTCTTCGTACCAAGGTTCTGCGTACCGATAAGTAAGACCGGTAGGCTCTACAACCACACGATCAGCAGGTAGGAAGGTTCACGAAACATGGCTCAAGGCGATACCCCGATTACCGTTGTCGGCAACTTGGTTGCTGACCCGGAACTGCGTTTCATCCCGAGCGGTGCCGCGGTTGCGAACTTCCGCATCGCGTCCACCCCACGTACGTATAACCGGGAGACGAACCAGTTCGAGGACGGCGAAGCACTGTTTCTGACCTGTAACTGCTGGCGCCAGATGGCCGAGAACGTCGCAGAGTCCCTGACCAAGGGCATGCGCGTTGTGGTCACCGGCAAGCTCAAGCAGCGTTCCTACCAAACTAAAGAGGGCGAAAACCGTACTGTGTTCGAGGTCGAGGTCGATGAGGTCGGCCCGTCCCTGAAGTACGCCACGGCTAACGTCAACCGCAACCCGCGTGAGGGCGGGCAGGGCGGCTACGGCGGCGGCCAGGGCAACCAGGGTGGCGGCTTCGGCGGCCAGAACCAGCAGCAGGGCGGCTTTAACCAGGGCGGTTTCGGCGGCGGCCAAGGTAACCAGGGTGGCGGCTTCGGCGGCCAAACCCAGGGCCAGGGCCAAGGCGGCCAGAACCAGCCCCAGCAGCCTGCACATGATCCGTGGGGTTCCGCACCCGAGGCCGGTGGCTTCGGTGGCGCGGGCGATGAGCCACCGTTCTAAACGACAACCACACATCAAGCATTTTTCACCATAAGGAAGGTTAGGATTATGAAGCTGATCCTCACCGCTGCCGTCGAGAAGCTTGGCGAACCTGGCGAGGTCGTCGAGGTCAAGAACGGTTACGGACGCAACTTCCTGCTCCCGCGCGGCCTGGCTATCCCGGCTACCCGCGGCGCAGAGAAGCAGATTGAAGACATTAAGCGTGCTCAGGCTGAGCGCCAGGTCCGCGACCTGGATCACGCCAAGGAGCTGCGCGACCAGCTCGACCAGCTCACCGGCGTCAAGGTTGCCGTTCGCACTGCGAACAACGGCAAGCTCTTCGGCTCCGTGAAGGCTGCCGACATCGCCGACGCCGTCAAGGCTGCCGGCGGCCCGAACCTGGACAAGCGCCGCATCACCGTGCCTAAGGGCCTGGTGACCAAGACCGGTGGCTACCAGGTCAAGGTTAACCTCCACGACGACGTGGAGGGCAAGGTGAACTTCGAGGTCGTAAGCGCATAAGCACCGCTTGACGACGACTGCGCGTCAGAACAGCACGCAGCAGTCCAACGACAACAGCACTTGTAGCGCGGGACCCACTTGTGAGGAGTGGGGCCCGCGCTTTTTGCATACCCAAAGTGTGGAAGAATCTTCGCCATGATCTCTTCCCGCCTGCGCCGGGTGCGCAACACCGTTTTGTCCCTCACTGTCGCAGCAGCGGGCGTGCTTGGCATGGCAGCCACCCCAGCCCAAGCACTGGCCATGTATGCGGGTGACAGCATTCGCATCGAGTACAGCGATGGGGAGAAGTACGGCTGCACGTTGAACTCCATCGCGTACCGGGGCGGTGTGATGTACGGCGTCACCGCCGGTCACTGCCTCGCCCCGATCGGTGGGGCGCACGCGGTGCGGGTGCTGGCGGCGGATGCGCGAACCCCGATCGCGAGCAACCTGCAGGATTCAGGTTTCGAGCTCGAGGGCGACAACACCCTTGGCGGCGAGTTGAAGGACGTCGCCTGGTTCCGCATGGACCGCCACGTCACCGATGCCAACGCCATGCGTGGCGGGTTTATCGACATCCCGTTCATCGGTGCGCTGCACGGTCTGAGCCAGTTCGCGCAGTTCGTCAACCCCACGCGGCGTGTGGCGGGGCGCGCGCCGGTGACGTCGGTACGCGAAGGCCAGATTATGTGCAAGGACGGCGCACGCACCTCCCGCACCTGCGGCCCGGTGCTCAACGTGAACCCGCGCACCGGAGAGATCGCGGTGATGATCCTGTCGCTGCAGGGCGACTCGGGCTCCCCGCTGTACACCGTGAATCCGGACGGCAGCACCAACATCGTCGGGATTATCTCCGGCGCGGCCTACGGGATCCTCGTCGCGGCAGATGCCGCAACGCCACTGCCAGCAGGTCTGCGGTAAAAGAGGGTCTTGCTGGACACCGCGAATCTGTATATCGTTGCGGATATACATCGATCTGTGGAGGGTGTCATGGCAGAACCTATTCGAGAGGAACCGAATGTGAGCGGTCCGATCCGTACGACTGTTTTTAAATCTGGGAACAGCCAGGCAGTGCGAATCCCTGCAGCACTACGCATTGCATCTGGGGCTGTGTCCATTGAAGCCGTGCCGGAAGGGCTTCTTCTGAGGCCGGAGGAAGAGGATTTCGGACTTGTCGTCGCCAGGCTTCGTGAATTCCAGAAGGAACACAACCTCGAGCAGGGAATAATTGAGGAAATTGAAGACCTCCCACTCGACGAAGTGCCGAACCTCGATCATTCCCCTGATCACGGAGGATGAACGATTCGATGGGATATCTTCTTGACACGAATGTCTGGATCGACATTGAACGGGGAACTCAACCCCGGGTTGTCCAACGAGTAACTGAATGTGCGAGCTCAAAGCTATGGCTCTCTACTGTTGTTCTCGGTGAGATTGAAGCGGGTATTCAGCGGTCGGTAAATCCAGAAATCCTGCACCGGACGTACAGGGTACTGCTACACGGTAGACGCATATTGGGAGTCGATGAGGAATGTGCATCGATTTACGGACGGCTTCGGGCAGATCTTCTAGATAGAGGGCTACCGATTGGGGCTAACGATCTATGGATTGCGGCCCAAGCGATCCGACAAGACTTAGTCCTAGTCACCGCCAACGAGAAAGAGTTTTCACGGGTTGGCGGCTTGAAGATTGAGAACTGGCGGTAGCCCCATGTTTCTTACCCGTGTGCGCATTGATGCTCCTGTCCAGGGCTACGCGCGTGATCTGTCGGTGGTGCACTCCCTCCAACAAACGCCGCTCGAGTTAGGCCAGGTCACGCTGTTGACCGGCGATAACGGTTCCGGAAAATCCACGCTCGTCGAGGCGATCGCCGTGGCCATGGGCGCCAACGCTGCTGGCGGTTCGCGCCACGCGCGCTTTACCGCCGCAGACCATTCGGCCCTGCACCGCTCGCTCACGCTGACGCGCCGCGAAAACCCCCGCGACGTCTACTTCCTGCGCGGCGAAACATACCTTGACCTTGCGGAATACCACGAGAGCCTGGGGCCCGCCGACCCGCTTGTAGGCCTCACCAGACGCAGCCACGGCCAGGGCATCATGGACCTGGCGCGCACCCGCTTCGGCCCGGACTCGCTAATTCTTCTCGACGAGCCCGAAGACGGCCTCTCCATCTTCTCCCAACTCGAACTCCTCGGCCTGCTGACGGTGCTCGCGCGGCGTGGGGCACAGGTGGTCGTCGCAACGCATTCGCCTGTGCTCCTTGCCATCCCAGACGCCCGCATCCTGCATGTTCCCGACCTCGAGCCTGTGCTTTTCGACGACTGCGAGCCCGTCACCGCCACCCGCGAATTCATCAACGACCCAACCGGCACCGCCCGCTACCTGGTGGGACCATGATGTTCATCCAACGCGTCGACGTCGACGCCCAAGCCGCACCGCCGTGGACTGTGGAGACCCCGGCCATCGCGCACGTCGCCGAGTTCGGGTTTGCCTTTAGGCGGCCGATTACGGTGATTACTGGCGGCAACGGGGTGGGCAAGTCCACGCTGCTGGAGGGAATGGCGCGGGCCTGGGGGTTCACGTTGGAAGGCGGCACGTGGGGTGTGGAGAAGGCGGGCGCCCACGACCCGCTTTACGGCGTGCTCACCCTGACCACCGGCCCGCGGGCGAAAGTCGGCTACTTCCTGCGCGGCGAAACACATACGCGCATCACCGAATTCGGCGGGCGCTCCCACGGCGAATCGGTCCTCGAACTGACATCGCGGCTGATCCCCAACGCGCTGTATCTTCTCGACGAGCCCGAGTCCGGCCTGTCCCCCGTCGCCCAAATGGCCCTACTGGCGCAGTTGCATGCGTTGGGTGAAGTGGGGGCGCAGGTAGTCGTCGTCACGCATTCGCCCATTGTGGCGGCGATCCCGGGTGCGGAGATCGTCGAGATCAGCGACGACGGCGTGGAGCGCAACCTCGCGGCGGAGGACACGCTGGCGTTTCGGGCGACGCGCGACTTCCTCGCGGACCCCCACGGCATCGCCGAGTTCATGGCGGACTGGGCAGAGGGGGAGTTTGGTTAAGCGTCCTTGAGTCGCGCCAAGAGGTCAGCGCGCTCGTCGAGAATGCGATCGAGCTCAGCGCGGGTAAGTCGCCGTGCTTCCTCGTAGATTGCGACTTCCGACTCGTCGAATGATTCCATGACGCTGATATTACTGTAGCTGCAGGCCAGGGCCGTGTCGTGGCGGTGTTATAGGGTTGCGCCATGACAGCGACGCGCACACAAGCAGACGAACTTCTCAAAGGCATTGCGGGCCCCGAAGCCACGCTTCGCGACGACCAGTGGACCGCCATCGACGCGTTGGTGAATCAGCGCAAGCGCATGCTTGTCGTGCAGCGCACCGGTTGGGGTAAGTCGGCAGTGTACTTCATTGCGGCGAAGTTGCTGCGTGAGGAAGGGGCCGGGCCGTCGATTATTGTGTCGCCGCTGTTGGCGTTGATGCGTAACCAGGTGGAGTCGGCGGCGCGCGCAGGGATTCGCGCGGCGACGATCAACTCGGCGAACATGACCGAGTGGGACGAGATCCAGGCGCGCCTGAACGACTATGACCTGCTGCTGATCAGCCCGGAGCGCCTCAACGCACCGGACTTTCGGGAGCAGGTGCTGCCGCAACTCGCGCGCTCCGCCGGGATGTTGGTGGTGGACGAGGCGCACTGTATTTCGGACTGGGGCCACGATTTCCGCCCTGATTACCGGCGTATTGCGGTGCTAATTAGCGACCTCCCGGAGGCCACGCCGGTCCTTGCCACGACAGCGACCGCGAACGACCGTGTGGTGGCAGACGTTGTGGCTCAACTCGGCGAGAACACCGGTGTGCTGCGTGGCGGGCTGGACCGCGAGTCGCTCGCACTCAACGTGGTGCGGTTACCGGACCCGACGCAGCGCGCGGCGTGGATCGCGCAGTACCTCGCCTATGTCAACGGCTCCGGCATCATCTACTGCCTAACCATCGCCGCTGCGCACGACCTCGCCGAGGCATTGGAGGCTGCCGGGTGGAACGTCGCCGCGTACACCGGCCGCACCGAGGCGGAGGAACGCGAACGCCTCGAGCGCGCCCTGATTGACAACGAACTCAAAGCGCTCGTGGCTACGTCCGCGCTGGGCATGGGCTTCGACAAACCCGACCTGGGGTTTGTTGTGCACCTGGGGGCGCCGTCGTCGCCAGTGAGTTACTACCAGCAGATCGGCCGCGCCGGGCGTGCCACCGACCACGCCGAGGTTGTGCTGCTGCCCGGCCCTGAGGACGAACGCGTGTGGGACTACTTCGCGTCCGTGTCCATGCCGGAGGAACACGTGGTGCGCCAACTTCTCGGCGCGCTAAGCGAGGAGCCGTTCTCCACACCTCGGCTGGAGAACTTCGTGGACCTCTCCCGTACGCGTATCGACCAGGCCCTGAAGGTTCTCGACGTCGACGGCGCCGTGCGTCGCGTGAAGGGCGGCTGGGTGTCCACCGGTGCTGCCTGGGAGTATGACCACGAGCGCTACGGCGGGCTCGCCGAAGCGCGTAAGCGCGAACAAGACCTGATGCTGGCTTACGAAGCCACGGACGGGTGCCGCATAGCGTTTCTACGTCGTGAACTCGACGACCCCACTCTCGCGCCCGATGAGCGTTGCGGGCGCTGCGACAACTGCACCGGCAATCACCTGCCAGTGGACGTGGACGCTGCGTTGGCGCAGCGTATGGACGAACAACTGCGCGCCCCCGGCGTCCAACTTACCCAACGCAAAATGTGGCCGACCGGCTCCGCGCGCCGCGGCAAGATCAAGGGCGTGCTGCAAGGCAAGGCGTTGGGACGTCTCAACGACGTCGCCCGCGGTCCCGCCCTGGCAGAGCTGCTGCGGGCGAACACCTACCGGCCGCTGAGCAACTGGCGCGAGGACGCCTGGCTGGGACGGTTCGTGGCGGTGCTCGCGGACTGGGCCTGGGAGGAACGCCCCACCACTGTCGTCGCTTTGGGCGATGCTGATCCGGCACGAAACGAGATGATCGTGGCTACCGCAGAAGCGCTGGCAAGGGTGGGGCAGATGCGGTTTGGTGGGGTCGTCGATACGCCATCGCGCGAGGTAGAAGCACGAAACTCGGCGTTTCGCGTCAACGGGCTTGACCGGTACTACGACTACACGGGCCTCGAGGTGGAGACAGGCCCCGTGCTGCTGCTGACCGGGGAGGTGGATTCCGGTTGGTCGGTCACGGTTGCGGCAGCCGACCTTGCGGAACGGTACGGGGTGGAGGTGCTACCGCTGGCGTTTGCTTCGCGCGCGTGATGCGGACTCGGCGATGGCGGCGGCGAAGACAAGCACCGTGCCGACTGGGATGAGGAGCATGAACAAGTTGATGATCGGCAACGCCATGTCGGCCTGGTACTCCTCCCAATGCGCAACGGCCATCGAGCCCCAGCCGACGACGAGGCAGGCGGTTGCGAGCCACACCGTGACCAGTGCGCCTATTTTCTTGCGACCGCGCGCCGCGGCGGTGAACCACGTGGCACCACCCAGCGCGAGCAATGCGGTCGCGGCCTCGAGGGTGCCGAAGGCCGCCGTGACGGTCCGAAATTCCCAGCCGCCGCCGATCAGGCGCAACAGGCTTATCCACGCCGCAGGGAACACCACCATTGCGATGGCGTAGATCCAAAGAATGCCTCGTGTTTCCATGTATGCACTCTAACTGCGAGACAGGTGTCGCGTGGTGTGAAAGATGTGGATAAGTGTGGATCCAAAGTGCCTGGGCACGTGGCTGCAGGGTCGAAAAAGGGGTCCGAAACTGTTGAAATGTGCTTTGTCAAACCCCGTGGTGAGAAGTTATCCCCCGGCTACACCCGGGGTATGCGGTTTGGATGAATAGCGTGTGACCTGCGCGTTTGGGATAAGTTCCTGCGGTTTTGGTGTCGCTGTACACAAGTTCTCCACAAGCGGGTGGATGACTCGTGGATAACTACCCGCACAATGTCGAAAGATTTCACAGCCCCTGTGGATAACTCGTTTAGTGGGTCTAGAAAATGTCGGAGGAGAGGGTAGTGTCATAGCCACAGTGAAAGGGGAAAACATGGGTGCGAACGACAGCTTCGACGACTACGTACCACCACCGGAGCCGGTAGCGGACTACGGCGACTTTGGGGACTTCGCCGACTTCGAACAAAACACTGGCGGCTCCAACCGCTTCGCCGGCGGCGATAACTTCGGCGGCAACGGCAAGGGTGGCCAGAAGCGCTACAACAAGTACGGCAACAACCGTGGTGACGTACAGCAGGAGTACCGCACCCCACCCCACGACGAGCGCGCGGAGCGTTCCGTCCTCGGCGCAATGCTGCTCAACCCGGACGTGATCCTGGACGTGGCCGACGGGCTGCGGCCGGATGACTTCTACCACCCGGCGCACCAGCTTATCTACCAGGCGATTCTGGACCTGTTCTCCCAGGGAAGCTCCGTCGACGTGCTCATTGTCGCGGCACGCTTGGACCGTCTCAACGAACTGGAGCGCGTCGGTGGCGCCCCGTATCTGCACACGCTGATCTCTGAGGTGCCGACGTCGGCGAACGCCGGCTACTACGCGGAGATCGTCGAAGAGAAGTCGATCCTGCGCCAGCTGGTTAACGCCGGCACCCAGGTGGTCCAGTTGGGCTACGAGGGCGAAGAGGGCATGGAGATCGAAGCGCTCGTCGACCATGCGCAGCAGAAGGTGTTCTCCATTTCCCGCAATAACGTGGGCGAGGATTACCGTCCGCTCTCGGAATTGCTCAAGCCAACTATCGACGAGCTGACCATGATCGCATCCGGCGGCGCCCTCGAGGCCGGCGTGCCGACTGGGTTTATCGACCTAGACAAGCTCACCAACGGCCTTCACGCCGGCCAGATGATCATCATCGCAGCACGTCCTGGTGTGGGTAAGTCGACACTAGCGCTGGACTTCATGCGCTCCTGCTCGATCCACCAGGGCAAAACCAGCGTGATCTTCTCGCTGGAAATGAGTGCCTCCGAGATCATTATGCGCATGCTCTCCGCCGAGACGGAGATCAAGCTTTCCGCGATGCGTTCCGGCCAGATGGAGGAGCGCGACTGGGAGAAGCTGACCAAGCGCCTCACGGAGATCCAGGATGCGCCGCTATTTATCGACGACTCCCCGAACCTCACCATGATGGAGATTCGCTCCAAGGCACGCCGCCTCAAGCAGCAGCACGGCCTGGACCTGGTTGTGGTGGACTACCTGCAGCTGATGAGCTCCGGCAAGCGCGTTGAGTCCCGCCAGCAGGAGGTCTCGGAGTTCTCCCGCCACCTCAAGCTGTTGGCCAAGGAGCTCGAGGTTCCAGTCATTGCGATTTCGCAGCTCAACCGTGGCCCCGAAGCCCGTACCGACAAGCGCCCGCAGTTGGCTGACCTGCGTGAGTCGGGCTCGCTGGAGCAGGACGCCGACATGGTGTTCCTGCTGTACCGCCCGGACTCACAGGATCGTGACGACGAGCGCGCCGGCGAAGCCGACATCATCGTGGCCAAGCACCGTGGCGGCCCGATTGACACCATCCCGGTGGCGCACCAGCTGCACTACTCGCGCTTCGTCAACATGGCGCATGGCTAACTAAAGGATGGTGATCTTGTTACGCCATTGGCGGGCGGGATCGCCGTACATGACCCGCGGATCGCTGTTGCCCGGCCCGGAGCAGCTGAGGTGCTGCAGGTCTGAGCCAACGATGCATGTGAGGTCGTAACCCTGTCCGGTTACAGGACTCACGACCCCATAGAGCTCGGCCTTTGGAATTGAGACAGTTTCCGGGTTTTGGGTCATCGAATAAGTGGCAGCTAGGGCTTGTGGATAGAGCGCAGCCGCAAAGTCGCACGAAGTCGACCCGCCGACCCTGATGCTGTAACCCTCCGCCGTGCTTCCACACGTCCCGCCGACCTGGCCCTTGTACGCCGGGTCGAGTTCGAACGCTCCGGCTAGCGGGGCAGCGGGCTGCTCTGGTGCTGGTGCAGCCTCAGGTTCCGGCGCCGGTGCGGGCTCCGCCTCCGGCGCCGATTCAGGTGCGGGTGCGTCGACGACTTCGGTCGAGGTGACCACGATGGTCTCCGGCTCGCCGGTCCCACCCGCGCAACCGGCGAGCAACAAGGCGGTCAGCAGAGACAAGGGGGCGAGTACGCGACGCATGGCAATCCTTAACACGGGAACGGGGGATGAGTGCGATGGTACGTGGTGTCGTCGCTAGGCAAGCGCAACTCCCTTTTGCTCCGGCAACGTAAACGCAGCGACGCACGCCAGCAGGAACGCTGCGGCAAACACGCCGAACACTGCGGTCGAGCCGCCGAACGCCAGCACCGGCGGGACCACGAGCGGGGCGAGGATCGAACCGATGCGGCCGAACGCGGCACCCGCGCCGGTGCCGGTCGCGCGGATCGCGGTGGGGTAGAGCTCCGGGCCGATCGCGTACAGCGCACCCCACGCGCCGAGATTGAAGAACGACAGCAGGCAGCCCGCGAGGATGATCTGCCACTCGGCACTCGCCATGCCGAAGCCGAACGCGGAGACCGCAGACCCTGCGAGGAACACGGACAGGGTCGTCCTGCGCCCCCAGACCTCGATGAGCCAGGCGGCAACCGCGTAGCCCGGCAACTGCGCAAGCGTGATAATCAGCGTGAACGTGAATGACCGCACGAGCGAGAAACCCTGCTCCACCAGCAACGATGGGATCCAGATGAAGGCGCCGTAGTAGGAGAGAGACACGCAGAACCAGACGGTCCAGAAGGCGGCGGTGCGTCGTCGCAAAGCAGCGCCCCAGATGCCACCTTGGATCGACTCCTCCTGTGCAGGGACAGTGGTGTCGTAGTTGGCGGGGTCGGCCTCAGCCTCGAAGGAAAGCACGACCTGCTCGGCCTCCTCGTGGCGGCCTTTGGACTCCAGGAAGCGCACCGATTCCGGCAGGCCCAGGCGCACCACGATCGCGTACAGGGCGGGTAGCGCGCCGATGGCGAAGCCCCAGCGCCAACCGGTCTCGCCATTAGCGACGACAAACGTGCCGATCACCGCCGCCAGAATCCAACCCACCGCCCAAAACGCTTCGAGCAGCACCACCATGCGCCCGCGCACCTTACGTGGAGAAAACTCGCTGACCAGTGTGGACGCAACGGGAAGTTCCGCGCCGAGGCCCAAGCCCACCAGGAAGCGGAACACGATCAGCGACGCGACCGACCACGCCAGCGCCGACGCGCCCGTGGCCAACCCGTAGAGCAGCAGCGTCGCGGCGAACACCTGGCGGCGTCCGATCTTGTCGGCGAGCAACCCGCCGAGCGACGCGCCGATCGCCATACCGATAAACCCAACCGACGCGATCCAACTCGTCGTGGTCTTGTCTAGATCCCAGTGGACGGCGAGTGCTGCGATGATGAACGACACCAAGCCGATGTCCATCGCGTCCAGCGCCCAGCCAATGCCGGAGCCGACAAGCAGGCGTTTGTGTTTCGGGGTGACAGGAAGGCGGTCGAGGCGCTCAGTGCGCGTGAGCTGTTGATCGGTGTTCATGCAGGGGGAGTTTAGGCCGTGGCCTGCGAAAACTCGGAACTTAATATTCAGCTGAGTGTGCCTGGGCCTCCAAGCCGTCAAGCAGTGTGTCGATCAACTTGTGTGTGAGCCTGTCTTGGCCCAGTAGGTCCGGTGCCTGAGCAGGCAGCGGTCGGCTCACAATGCCAAGCGATATGTGAAACTCCAACGGATCGAGGTCGGCCGGACACAGCTTGGCGCGCTTCGCCGGCGCGAGGAGGCCCCCGTAAATCTCCCGGAGCTCTGCAGCACGCTTATCGACGACCCCTTGGCGCTCCGGCCCCACCCCTGGATCCTGCATGGAGTCCATAAATATTGCCTGAGCGAGGGCTGCAAGTCGAAGGTTGCCGATGGCATGGACGGTGCTGCGCCACGCCTTTCGCGTATCCACTGTGAACTCGACGGCATGGTCGTCGACGACTTTGGTGATGTCGTTGACGGCCTGGGCGCTGACGGCATCGAGAAGCTCGATGCGCTCAGGGAAGTGGCGCGTCACGGTTGCCACACCCACTTTGGCGGCCTTGGCGATGGTGCGCATGGACACACCCGGGCCTTCGTCGAGAAGCAATTGCCTGGCTGCGGTGACGATGGCGTATCGGTTGTCAGCGGCGTCCTGTCTCATGCTTGACACCATAGCAAACGGAACACTATGTTCGAACCATAGAAATAGAACACCGTGTTCCAGATAGGAGATTTGCAATGGTTAACGCATCGAAAACACAACGACCAGCCGTAGCAAAGGTGCTTGGAGCGAGCATCGGTATCCCAATCATCATCGGATTGATGCTGTTCGCGTTCCTCGCGCCAACGTTCGCATCCGGGCCAAAGGACGTGCCGATTGCCATCGCCGCGCCCGAACCAATGGTCAGCCAACTCGAACAAACAATGGGCGAAGACGGCCCAGACATCACCGTCTACGGCTCAGGCGAGGAGGTGCGCGACGCCGTTCTCAACCGCGAAGTCGTCGGCGGCCTGAGCATCGCACCCACCGGCGCAACCGCCTACACCGCGGCCGGAAACGGCGCACCCTACGCGCAGATGATTGAGGGCATGGCCAGCAAGATGGAAGCACAGGGCGTAGAGGTCACCCGCGAAGAGCTGGCACCGACCTCTCAAGATGACCCGCAGGCAACCGGCCTTGCAGTCCTCGGCCTGCCGCTGGCGTTTGGCGGCATCATCTCCGCGGTGATCGCCACCTTCCTCTTCCGCGGCAACAAGTGGGCAAAACTCGCGGTACTGACCGGTATCGCCGCAGTTGGTTCGCTTGTGGTCACCTGGATGCTGCACTCCGCGTACGGCACCCTGACCGGCAACTTCGCACTTGAGTGGCTCGGCATCGGCTGCGGCATCCTGGCAACCTCTATGCTCACTGCAGGCCTCGCCGCGATTATCGGAATCCCAGGTGTGGGCATCGGCGCAATCCTGACCGTCTTCCTGGCCAATCCGCTCTCAGGACTGGCAACTGGGCCGTGGCTGCTGCCCGCCGGGTGGTCGACACTGGGCCAGTGGATGCCAGTCGGCGCCACCGGTCACCTGATCCGCTCCGTCTCCTTCTTCGACGGGCTCGGCGCCGGAGCCAGCTGGTGGGTGCTTGCCATCTGGATCGCGGTTGGCTTCGTCCTGCTCATGCTGGATCGCAGCAGCGCAAGAAACTAACGCTCACCTACGCCGACTTGAACGCCCGGAGGCGCAGCGAGTTGGACACCACAAATACCGACGAGAAGGCCATCGCAATACCGGCAAGCATCGGGTCGAGTAGCCCCAGCGCAGCCACCGGGATGAGCAACACGTTGTAGGCGAACGCCCAGAACAGGTTGCCCTTGATGGTCTTCAACGTTTTGCGCGACAGGCGGATGGCGTCCACGGCGGAACGTAGCGACGAATGCATCAACGTAATGTCCGACGCCTCAATGGCCACGTCGGTGCCAGCTCCCATCGCCATACCAAGGTCTGCCTGGGCGAGGGCGGCGGCGTCGTTGACACCGTCGCCGATCATGGCCACCCGGTGGCCCGACTCCTGCAGCCGCTTGACCACGTTGACCTTGTCCTCCGGTAGCACGCCGGAGGTGACGTTGGCGGGATCGATCCCAACCTCAGCCGCTACAGCCTCCGCCGCGCCCTGGTTGTCGCCGGTGAGCAGGTGCGGCGTCATCCCCAGGTCACGCAGGCGTGCGACGGCATCGCGCGAGTCCTCCTTCACCGTGTCGCGCACCGCGATCACACCGGCCACAACACCGTCGACCTCCACGGCGACGGCGGTCGCGCCGCGCTGCTCGGCCTCCGTGAACGCATCCGCCAGGGCACCAAGCTCTCCGGTGGGGCGGCCGACGCGGACAAGGCGGTCGTCGATACGCGCGGAAGCACCCTGGCCTGGAAGATTCTCAAAGCCGGTCGCCTCGGGGACATCGTCGGCGGCCTCAACAATCGCCCGCGCGATCGGGTGCTCGGAGCCAGCCTCCACACCGGCAGCCAGGCTCAGCACCTCCTCGGTTTCGTAGCCCGGACCAGGCAGCACCTCGGCCACACCCATCTGGCCGGTAGTCACCGTGCCGGTCTTATCCATCACCACCGTGTCCACCTGGCGAGTCGATTCGAGCACCTCCGGGCCCTTAATCAACAACCCCATCTGGGCGCCACGGCCGGTACCCACCAAGATCGCCGTCGGCGTGGCCAGGCCCAGCGCGCACGGGCACGCGATGATCAGCACCGCCACCGCAGCCGTGAACGCGTCCTCCACCGCATGGCCAACCAACAGGTGTCCCACCAGCGTGATCAGGGAAATCACAACAACCGTCGGCACAAACACCTGAGAGATCCGGTCCACGAGGCGCTCTACCGGCGCCTTGCCGGCCTGCGCGTCCTTGACCAGCTTGCCCATCTGCGCCAGCGTCGTCTCCGCGCCCACGCGCGTGGCCTCAACCACCAGGCGCCCGGACGTGTTCAGGGTCGCGCCGGTGACCATCGAGCCCTCGCTGACCTCCACCGGGACGGACTCGCCGGTCAGCATGGATTCGTCGATAGCTGAATGCCCCGAAATCACACGCCCATCCGTAGCCACCTTCTCACCAGGGCGAACCACAAAACGATCCCCCACAACCACCTGCGAGATCGGCACCCGGACCTCTTTGTCCCCGCGGATCACCGCCGCGTCCTTGGCGCCCATGCTCAGCAGTTCGCGCAGCGCCTCCGAGGACTGCCCCTTCGCACGCGTCTCAAACCAGCGTCCAAGCAGCAGGAATGTGATCACCACGCACGCGGTCTCCAGGTACACCGGCTCACCAGGGCCACCAACAAACAGTGCCCAAATCGACCACAGGTACGCCGCCGACGTACCCAGCGTGATCAGCGTGTCCATGGTCATCGCGCCGTGCTTCAGATTCACCCACGTCGCACGGTGGAACACACTGCCCGCGGAGAAAAACACCAGCGTCGTAGCCGCCAGCGCCGCAAACTCCCAATTAGGAAACTGCAGCCCGTGAATCATGCTCACTAGCATCACCGGCAGCGACACCAGCGCCGACCAAATCGTCGTGCGCTTCAGCTGCTCCGCTTCATTGTCGCGCGCCTCATCGAGAGCATTGCTTGTCGACGAACCCCCGTCCCCACCGACTTCCCCACCGTTTTCGTCACCCATTTCAAAGGCGTCGTAGCCGGCGGCGCGGACTTCGTCGATAAGCGACTGCGTCGACGTCGACGACGGATCAAACGAAACAGTCGCAGTCTCCGTGGAGTAATTTACCGACGCATCCACGCCGTCGAGCTTGTTTAACTTGCGCTGAATACGCGAAGAGCACGACGAACAGGTCATCCCTGTTACGCCGAGCTCGATCTGTTGTAGTGCCACAGGAGGTTGAGTCATGCCCCCACCATATATCCGTGGCAAAATCCCCCGATTAAGCCAGCTTGTAGCCCGCTTCCTCAACAGCAGCAGCAATATCCGCGTCGGAGTAGCCCTCGCCCTCCACAACAACATTGCCGGACTTGTGATCAGCCTTTACGCCGGTGACGCCAGCGATCTCGCCGACCTCTTCCTGCACGCTCAATTCACAATGTCCGCAGGTCA
This sequence comes from Corynebacterium sp. HMSC067D03, assembly GCF_001811185.1. Classification (NCBI taxonomy): domain Bacteria; kingdom Bacillati; phylum Actinomycetota; class Actinomycetes; order Mycobacteriales; family Corynebacteriaceae; genus Corynebacterium; species Corynebacterium sp. HMSC067D03. The sequence goes on along the minus strand of NZ_KV803787.1, from coordinate 5,934 downwards.
TGCCATCAACCTGGAACGTACGCTCAGCCATCGCAGCCTCCTCATGCAGTTTCAAACGGTTACAAATGTAAATCGTAGCCCGCGTTCACCGCCGCCAGCCGGACATCCTCATCGGTGAACAAGAACCCGACAACCGTCAGGACCCCATCCTCCATATTGATGTCCACCTCATGCGCGCCCTCCACCATCGAAAGTTCATCTGCAAGTGAAGCAACAGCAACTTCATCATCAGGACCAGAAATCTTGTAGGTCTTGGTCATGACTGGTGAGCGCCTCCTTAAAGCGGCCCAACACGGGTTGGAATACGACAAAACTCATCGCGTTGTACTTTGCACAACGTCCAAGAGAATAACCTAACGCAATAAGGAGCGAAACGTTGAGCACCGTTGATGTAACTGAGGACACGTTTGAGCAAACCGTCACAAAGGACGGCATCGTCTTTGTCGACGCGTGGGCATCCTGGTGCGGCCCCTGCCGCCAGTTCGCCCCCACCTTTGAAAAGGCATCCGAGACCCACACCGACGTAACCTTTGCCAAGCTCGACACTGAGGCGAATCAGCAGCTCGCCGCCGCCCTGGAAATCCAGGCAATCCCGACGCTTATGGCTTTCCGCGACGGCATCATGATCTGGCAGCAGGCAGGCGCCCTTCCGCCAGCCGCCTTCGAGGACGTGATTAACCAGGTCAAGGCCCTCGACATGGACGAGGTTCGCCGCCAGATCGCAGCGCAAAACCCCGAGGAAAACTAGGCCTCATCGCCTAAGCGCCCGCCTCCCGGGCGCTTTTTTCATGCGTACACTTGCTTATCGACGAAAACCCCACCACACATCACCGAAAGGACCCAACCATGGCAAACCCGTTTACCAAGGGCTGGAAGTACCTTATGCAATCCTTCGACACCAAGATCGACGAGAACGCCGACCCGAAGGTGCAAATCCAACAAGCCGTCGACGCCGCTAAGAAGCAGCACCAGGAAATCACCCAGCAGGCCGCCAACATCATTGGTAACCGCAACCAGCTGCAGATGAAGCTCGACCGTCTGATCAAGTCCCAAGACGACCTACAGACCAAGGCCCGCACCGCCCTCCAAGCAGCCGACAAAGCTTCCGCCGCCGGCGACAACGAAAAGGCCCAGCAGTTCAACTCCACCGCCGAGGTCATCGCCACCCAACTGGTCTCCGTGGAGCAGGAACTCGAGCAGACCAAGCAGGCATACGCCTCCGCCGACCAGGCTGCGACCGAAGCCCAGCAGAAGCAGAAGCAGTCCGAGGCCCGCCTCCAGGAACAACTGTCCCAGGTTTCCCAACTCGAGTCCCAGCTCAACCAGGCCAAGATGCAGGAGCACACGGCCCGCACCATGGACACCATGAACCAGTTCAACCCTGACGACGTGCCCACCCTCGACGGCGTACGCGACAAAATCGAACGGCGCTACGCTAACGCACTTGGCCAGCAGGAGTTGATGAAGGACTCCATGAACGATCGCATCGCCGAAATCGAGTCCGGCTCTTCCGATGCGGCCGCCTCCAACCGTCTCGCCGAGATCCGTGCCTCCATGGGCGGCGAGCTCGAAGCCGGTTCGGGTGCTTCTGCTTCCGCAGCCGACCGCCAGCTCGAAGCCGGCTCCGAGGGGGACGCTGCCGATTCTGCTGAGACTGCCGACACTGGCGCTGCCGACGACACCATCGCCGACGCCGAGGCCTACCTCCGCGACGCCGAGTCGGATGCTGACGCTAAGGCTGATGCCGACACTGACGCCGAGACCGACTCTGGCGCCGAGCGCTAGGCCTTTCCTGACACATTCCGCCGGAATCTGTCAGCCGTCGGCATCGCGCCTGGTCAGAAATCGCCCCTGACAGATTTCTCAAAATCTGTCAGGGGCGGCTGCGTAGCCGCAAAAAAGTTCCCAGGTTCACGCTGAATCCGGGAACTATTTTGTCCGACCACGGGTGTCTAGAACTGCCGACCTGGGGAAATGTCGCGGCAAAGGTGCCGGAAACCGAAGAAAGTTCCCGCGCGGGGAACTATTTCGAGAAAGGGGGGGCAGACGGGGAGGCGCCGGAAGCAGAAGAGAAGCGCAGGGCAACCAACGCAAAAACGGGGCCGCAAGGTGGTTGGCGGCCCCGGTGTCGTCGTAAAGCGACTAGCTGCGGCGGATGTTGATCAGGACACCGCGGATGCCGGAGTGGAACCCGTCGCGAAGATTGACGCGCTGGGTTTCGCTCAGCGTGTACTCGTGGAGGGTTTCGCAGGCGAACTGCAGCAGTGGCCTGTCGATCTCCGGTGGCAGACCGCCACCCGACAGCAGATGTGCGCTGTCGCGCTGCTCCATGGTGGCGGCGTTTTCAAACCACCATGACGCGTACTGTTGTCCCACGTCGTAGGGGGTTTGGAAGCCGGCGGACGTCCACACCTCCTCCGGGAGCGGGACGTAGCGGGAGCGAAGCTTGCGGCGCGGCGCCATCATCGACGGCTTCGGTGCCGGCTTCGGTCCCTGCTGCGGCGCGGAATCCTCCGCCTTGGTTGAGTCGGCGGACGAGTCGGTATCCGAAGGGCTTGTCTTTGCGGCCGGCGTCGGCGCCGGAGTGGCAGCCGGGCGTTGTTCGCTGGAGACCTGCTTGTTGCCGGGTTTGTTGGACTCGTTGTTGGCCTCGACCTGTGCCTCGGAAGGCTCGTCGAGTTCCGGCTCGTCGGGTTCGTGCGTGCGCTGCTGGGCAACCGGAGCACCGACAATGTCGGAGGGCTTCGGCGCTGCAGGTGCAGCAGGCTTGGCTTCGGTGGCCTCGGCATCAGAGGTCTTGGAGCCCTCCGCCGAACCCTGCGACGCATCAGCACCGGCATCAGCACCGGCACCCGAACCATCGCCAGCACCCGTCTTCTTTTCCTGTTTCTCTGCTTCGGCGTTGGCGCATTCGGCGCTGAGCGGCTCGGGGCCAAGGCCTGGGACGGAGGTCGGGCCGTCGGCTTCGTCGAGGGGTGCGGCGTCGTTAAGCGGGCGCTCCCGGATGGTCGGCGGCAGGGGGCCTTCGAGGACTTGCAGGCGCATGGCGTTGGAGAAGTCCTCGCGCGGGTCGAGAATGGTGGTGCTGTCGCATGCGTGGCGCAGTGCGGAGGACATGGAGTCCCACCCGAATCCGTAGAGGTGTACGCGGGTGCCGGTGCGGGTGACTTCTTCGACGCCGGGGATCATGTCTGCGTCGCCGGAGACGAGGACGAAGTCGGTGAATTTTTCGCTCAGGCCGTTGACCACGAGGTCGGCGACGAGGCGGGTGTCAACGCCTTTTTGGGTGCGTCGTTCGCCCCACTCGATGAGTTGGCCGGTGCGGAGTTGCACGCCGTCGCAGGTGCGCAGTGCGCGTTGGTAGCGGTGTGGCCCGGAGTCGGGGATGCCGTCGTACCAGAGTTGCCTATGGATGGGTTGGTTGAGTTGGTCGGTGATCATGTTCCCGAGGGCGTTGACTACCTCGGGGAGATCGATTTCTAGCTGGGCTCTTGCGCCGATTTCCCACGAGTTGTAAAAGCTCGCGAGCAGGTAAGACGTGTCGACGAACACCAGTGTGCGTTCAAGCATGGCTCCTAAATTCCGATTCTTTTCGTTGCTAAGTTGATTTTCACGGCCCATCTTGCCTGATTTTGCGCGGGTTCTCCATGTTCTTTTTCTGTTTTTTGGTTGCACTCCACCTGAACCCGTGTTAGTTAGTTGGTTACTCGAGTAACTAACCAATGAGGCGAATGGAGGCGTCGTGAATACTGATGCGGAGCCGTTATTCGTGCAGATCGCCAGTTTCGTGGAGGACCTCATCGTCGACGGTTCCCTCAAGCCCGGCGATCAGGCCCCTTCGACGAATCAGTTGGCGCAGTTCCACGAAATCAACCCCGCCACTGCGCGCAAGGGGCTGGCTTTGCTTGTGAGCGACAACGTGTTGGAAAAGCGCCGCGGCCTCGGCATGTTCGTCACCGACGGCGCCCGCGAGCGCATCCTGGCCACTCGCCGCGAGGCGTTTGCGGGCCAGTACATCGCACCGCTTATCGACGAAGCCGTCCACCTCGGCTACTCCCGCGCCGACCTCCACGACCTCATCGACCGCGTCGCAGAAAGTAGAGGACTGTACCGATGACAATCCACACCGCTGGCCTCACGCATCGCTTCGGCAGCACGCACGTGCTCAACGGCGTCGACCTGGACCTCGGCCCCGGTATCCACGGCTTGCTCGGCCGCAACGGCGTGGGCAAATCCACCCTGCTGCGCATCCTTGCCGGCCAGCTGAAACCCACGGACGGCACCGTAGAGGTCTTCGGGCAGCGCCCCTTCGACAACGCCCGGGTGATGGACAACACGTGCCTGACCGGCGTCGATACCGCCTACCCCGGCTGGTGGTCCGCCGCCGACGTGATCAAGGGCGCGCGCTTGCGCTTCCGCACGTGGAACCAAACCGTCGCAGATCAACTCATCGCCGACTTCGCTCTCGACCCCGCCCTGGGCACCCGTTACGAGAAACTCTCTCGCGGGCAGCGCGCCATGGTTTCCATCGTCATCGGGTTAGCCTCCAACACCGAGCTTTTGCTTCTCGACGAGCCCTACGTCGGCCTCGACACCCACAACACCGACGTGTTCTACCGCCACCTGTTGGCGCAGGCGGACTCGAAGCGCACGATCGTCATGGCCACACACCACATCGAAGACGCCGCGAAAGTGCTGGACAGTGCGGTGATTCTGGGGCGTGATGGGGTCGTCGCAAAGCAATGTGTTCCGGAGGATGCGGACGCGTTCGCTGTTGCTGGCCCCGAGCTTGTTCCTCTCGACGACGCCCCGCGCCATGCCCGCGCCGCCAAGTTCGACGACCTCATCGAGCACGTGTTGGAGGTGTCGTAATGAACACCACGCTTCTCGGATTCTTTCGCCACCAGTTTGTCGCCTCGCCGCTGAAGCGGCTGCTGTGGATGGTGCCGTTGATCGCCGTCATGGCGTTTGGACCGTTTGTTGTGGATAGTGCGCTTTCTGCCGCATTCCTCCCCAGCATGGTCACGGTGCTTGTACTTGTCGCGATGCAGCAGGAGGAGACTGCCTATACCGCGTTCGGTGTGCCGCGCTCGCGCGCTGTGAAACTTGCGGCCTTTGGGGTGGTGCCGGCGGTGTTGTGCGGGGTTGGCGTGGCGCTGGCGGCGCGGCCCGACTGGGTTGGGCTGCTCGGCGCGCTCTTTGCGGTGGTCGCTGGCCTGCTGATAGGCACGCGCTACGTCGAGGCGACCAACGACGAGGATCGGCGCGCGGTGCGTGGCCGAATCGGCCGGGGAGGGTTCATCTTCGAGGTGATTTTCAAGCCACAACTGTTGTGGGCAGCAGGTATCGCGGTTGCGCATAGCCTTTTGCTCTACCTTGCCGGAGTGGTGAGCAGCGAGCCTCTCGCCCAGTTCCTCGTGAGCCTGCCAATCCTCGTCTGGGCCATGGTCTATTGCAGCAACGGCACAGGCATCCTCGGTGCAACGGCAATGACGAGTTTCGGCGTTCCCCGGCGCCGCTGGCTGGTCCTGTATTGGGGTGCCGCCCTGGCATCGGTTGCGCTCTATATGGCGGTGTTGCTGCTGGTCGCGCCAATCGGTCTGAGGGCGATTCTTGCTCTGGGGGCAGCGGGCCTCGCCAGTGCTGTGCTCGGCGCACCGCTGAAGGTGTGGCGCACAGACGTTGGTCTCATCCCTGCGATGTTCCTGTTCTTCGCGGTCAAAGACACATTGCTTATCGACGATCCCCACCCCGCCCAAGTCGCATACGCGCTGGCCATCGCGGGTTTGATGTTCTTGATCGGCCTGGTTTTGCAGGCGTTGTTCGTTTTTGGCGTGATTAACCCAAAACAAGGATTTAAAGACGCTTAGAAAACACGCTCTACGCTGGCGATTTGTGTTGTTGTTTGGGTGTGTGTAACTTAATCCCAGTCAG
>NZ_KV803786.1:0-313 GCF_001811185.1 Corynebacterium sp. HMSC067D03 | reverse complement strand
TTTTTTAAAAACTCGTTTTCACGCTCGAGCTCTTTGATCCGCTTTGCCATCTCTGCCGGGTCCTGCGACGCGGCATCAGCAGCGCGCATGTGGCTGCCGGAACCAGTGCCCAAGGTGCCTTCGGCTTTGGCCACCCAGCGTCCCAACGACGAGGACGACACCCCGTACTCCTGGGCCACGGCACCACGAGTCTTGCCGAACATCAACACCTCATCAATGCACTGCTGACGAAACTGATCCGAATACTTACGTGGCATGATTTAATCCTTCCAGATCGGTGGGTTTCACCGTCCACCGGAATCATGACACCCCA
>NZ_KV803785.1:0-17523 GCF_001811185.1 Corynebacterium sp. HMSC067D03 | reverse complement strand
TCGTCTGGTTCCACAAACACAGAGCTAGACGATCGGTCCGAGCGTCCTTCTTCGTCTGAAGGGGGATCACTGACGCGGTAGCGCCTACTCGCTGACCGAGAACACCTTCTTCTTCGGTGTCTCCTCCGCAGCCGATCCCGCCACGGCGATCTTGGGGGCGTCGAGGACGTCGGTCATGAAGTCGGCGACCCACTGCAGCAATTCCATATCGCGCAGGTTTGGAGCGTTGAGTGCCCGCTTTGCTCCGCCTTCCTTGGGCATCGGCACCTGCAGCGCCTTTGCCGCAGCCCGGAAGTTCGCCCCCGGGTACAAGCGCTTCAGGCGCACCTGCTTAGAGTCAGGCAACTCGACTGGGTGGAGTTTGATGCGCGTTCCCTGGGTCAAGATCTCGGAAACGCCAACTGCACGTGCCTGGTTGCGCAATCGGGCTACGGCCATGAGCCGCTCGACCTCAATTGGCAAGGTGCCGAAGCGGTCGATCATGTCGTCGGCTGCGGCGGTTAGGGCGTCGTCGTCACGCGCTTCTGCGAGCTTGCGGTACACCTCGAGGCGCAAGCGCTCGGAGTTGATGTAGGTCTCCGGAATGTGTGCGTCCACGGGCAGGTCGACGCGGATTTCCTTCGGGCCTTTGTCGGTGGCGTCGATGGGTTTGCCGCTCATGAGGCCCTTGAAGGTTTCCACGGCCTCGCTGACCAAGCGGACGTACATGTCGAAGCCCACGCCCGCGATGTGGCCGGACTGTTCCGCGCCGAGCACGTTGCCGGCGCCGCGCATCTCCAGGTCCTTCTGGGCAACGGCCATGCCGGCACCCAGGTCGTTGTTTTGGGCGATGGTGGCCAGGCGGTCGTAGGAGGTCTCGGTGAGTGTTTTGTCCTTCGGGTACAGGAAGTACGCGTAGGCACGCTCGCGGGAACGCCCCACACGGCCGCGCAGCTGGTGCAACTGGCTCAGCCCCATGTTCTGGGCGTTTTCCACGATCAGGGTGTTGGCGTTGGCGATGTCCAGGCCGGTCTCCACGATCGTGGTGCACACCATGACGTCGTATTCGCGGTTCCAAAAACCCTGCACGGTCTGCTCGAGCACCTGCTCGCTCATCTGGCCGTGGGCGACAACGACGCGGGCCTCGGGAACGAGTTCGCGCAGTTGGCGGGCAGTTTTTTCGATGTCGGAGACTTTGTTGTGGATGTAGAAGACTTGGCCGTCGCGAAGCAATTCTCGACGAATCGCCGCCGCCACCTGCTTATCCTCCTGCGGACCGACATACGTGAGCACCGGGTGACGATCCTCCGGCGCGGTGGTAATCGAGGTCATCTCGCGGATGCCGGTCAGCGACATCTCAAGCGTGCGCGGAATCGGCGTTGCTGTCATGGTAAGCACGTCAACGTGCGACTTCAGCGCCTTGATGTGCTCCTTGTGCTCGACACCGAAGCGCTGCTCCTCGTCCACGATGATCAGACCGAGGTTCTTCCACTGCACGCCCGTCTGCAGCAGTCGGTGGGTACCAATGACGATGTCTACGGAACCATCCGCAAGACCTGCGAGGATCTTCTTCGAATCCGCGGTAGAGGTGAAACGCGACAGCTCGCGAACCTCCACCCCAAAACCATCCATGCGCTGCGTGAAGGTGGAGTAATGCTGCTGGGCAAGCAGCGTCGTCGGCACCAGCACCGCGACCTGTTTGCCGTCCTGCACTGCCTTAAACGCGGCACGCACGGCCACCTCGGTTTTGCCGAAGCCCACATCGCCCACGATCACGCGGTCCATCGGCGTGGGCTTTTCCATGTCTTCCTTGACCGCTTCGATGGCGTTGAGCTGGTCTTCCGTCTCTACGAACGGGAAGGCATCTTCCATCTCGAGCTGCCAGGGGGTATCCGGTGCGAACGCGTGGCCCGGCGCGGCTTGGCGCTTGGCGTAGAGCTCCACCAACTCGCCGGCGATCTCGCGCACGGCGGCGCGCGCCTTGCGCTTGGTGGACTTCCAGTCCGAGCCGCCCATCTTGCTTAGCGACGGCTTCTCGCCACCGGTGTACTTACTCAGCAGGTCCAGCGACTCCATGGGCACCCAGAGTTGGTCGCCGGGCTGTCCGCGCTTGGCGGGCTGGTACTCGAGCACGATGTATTCGCGTCGCGACGCCTCATCGCCGGCCTTGATAGTGCGCTCCGCCATCTTTACAAACTTGCCGATGCCGTGGGTGTCATGCACCACGAAATCACCCGGCTGCAAAGCCAACGGGTCGACGCGGTTGCGGCGGCGCGGGGCGCGTCGCTTAGCGCCGGCGATGTCGCCGACGCGGTTGCCGGTCAGGTCCGTTTCAGTAATAACGACCAAGTTCGGCCCGCCGAAAACGAGGCCTGCGTGCGATAACGCCTGGTAGAGCGTAACTGCGCCATCGACGGGCTCGAGCCCAGGTGTGGCCACTCGTGCGGACACGCCGTGTTCGCGCAGCCGCTCCGCCATGCGGTCGATCGCACCTTTGGCCGGAGCGACATAGGCGGCCTTGCCGTGGTTTTGCGTCACGTGCAGTTTCAGCGTGGCGTAGAGCTGCTCAATCTCCTTCGGATCACCCTTCGGGGCGGGTGCCGCCTCGAACTCGAGCGGCAGCGTCTCTGCATCATCCGCAGCAAACATTCCGGGAGGAGCAAATGTCCACCAGGCGTTTCCGGCCTTCGACGCGGAGACCTCCAGGGACTCGAACGAACGGTACGACGAGGCAGAAACGTCCAGGCCTTCCACCGCCACCGGGCCTTCGGCGCCCATCGCGGCGGCCTCCCAGCCGGCCTCGAGGAACTCGCGGTCGGTCGCTTCCAAGTCGGCAATGCGAGTGCGAACCTTCTCCGGGTTGGTCACCAACACCACCGAACCGGCCGGCATCAATTCCGGCAGCACCGAATACGTCTTATCGGTCAGTGCCGGGATGATCGCTTCCATGCCGTCCGCCGGCTGCTTTTCGGAAATGCGTGCAAGCAGCGACGACAAGGTGGGGTTCGACGGGAATTTGCGAGCCAGGTCGTCGGCTTTGGCGGCCACGGTGTCGTCGATAAGCAACTGCCTTGCTGGAAACAGTTCGACGGCACCAACCTCTTCGATGGTGCGCTGATCCGCAACCGCAAAGGAGCGGATGTCGGTGACTTCGTTGCCCCAGAACTCGATACGCACAGGGTTCTGGGCAGTAGTCGGGAAAACGTCAATGATGCCGCCACGGGTAGCAAACTCGCCACGGCCCGCAACCATATCCACGTGGTTGTAGGCGAAATGCACCAACTGCTGCGTCAGGTCCTCAAAGTCGGCTTCCTGGTCCACCGCCACCCGAATCGGCTCAATCGCAGGCAAAACCGGCTGGCACACGGCGCGCGCCGCAGCCACGATCACCCGCGGCATATCCCACAGCACCTTCGCACGGCGGCCAACAATGTCCGCAGCTGGCGACAAGCGCTCATGGGGCAACGTCTCGTAGGCGGGGAATTGGGCGACCTTGTCGTCGCCAAGCATTGCCTTGAGCTCCGCCGTGAGGTCTTCCGCCTCGTGCCCCGTCGCCGTCACCAACAGCACCGGGGTCTCACGCGCGATCGCACCAGCAGTCCAGGAACGTGCCTGGTCAATGCCGGTAATATGCAGCGAATCTTCCCCCACATGCGTCACCAAACCCTTCAACTTCGGGTCCGTCAACGCCTGGGTGAGCAGCCCACCAAGCACGGGCGGGGTGTTATCAGTCATGCAATGCTTCCTCTTCGTTCGCTTCGCGATCCACAGCGCGCTCATCTCCAGCGACATCTTCACCAGCAATATGCGGCTTGGCCTCCATCCCCCGCAACCCATTCCAACACAGGTTAGAGATATGCGCCGCCACAATATGCTTGTCTGGCTCACGCTGGTCCAGCCACCACAGCGCAGAATTAGACACCGTGCCAACCAGCGCCTGACCGTACAACCCGGCCATCGCCTCATCTAATCCACGGTGCTTAAACGCCTCCGCCAGCAGGTGGGAAACCTCAGCGGTCACACGGTTAAGAATCGTCGAATACGTCCGCCCCTCCCCCGGCAACTGACCATGCGCAAGGATAACAAACCCGTCGGTGTCATCCTCCACGTACGTCAGCAACGCCAACACACCACGCTCAATGCGATCGCGCCAGCGCCCCTCCTGGATAGACCCCATAATCGTCTCCTCCAGGCGGACCATCTCCCGACGAATAACCGCCTGGTACAAGCCCTCTTTACCCCCAAAGTGCTCATACACCACCGGCTTGGTCACCCCGGCGCGAGCCGCAATCTCCTCCATGGAGATCCCGTCGTATCCGCGCTCAGCAAAAGCAGCGCGCCCAACGCCTAATAATTGTTCCCTACGCTGGGGTGCAGTCATTCGCCTACGAGCCATGTGTTCCACTCTAGATCCCTCTCCGACACACCCCATCTTTGGTTGCCACGGGATGTGGTCTACAATCAGCGATGCTATTCCCCATGGTGTAATCGGCAACACTACGGTTTTTGGTACCGTCATTCTAGGTTCGAGTCCTGGTGGGGAAGCTTTTTCATATGGGGAGGGGAAATGAAACGATTCGCAATACTTTCTACAGCTCTATGCGTGATGCTCTCGGGGTGCACTACAGAGCAACTGCGTAACGACGACACCACGCCCAACATCGATTCCGGCACACCACCCGAATCCGCGGAGGATAAGCCTCAAGCACAGGCATTCGTGTTCAAAAGCGGCGTGCTAGAAATCGGCGACTTCGACCCGTACACAATCGGCGACGACATCTTCGATCCCTGCACGGAAATCACGCAGGAAGAATTCGCCGCTGCGGGGTTCGAGGATGTGGAGCCGCTGCCGGAGAAGTACGCGGGTATCTCGGGAGGGATGAAATCTTGTATTTTAAATTCTGATAGTGGCAAGAATTCTGTAACTATCTCTAACAACATCTCCAATCGTTCAGTGATCGAGGACACGTACGGCACAGAACAAAAATGGCAGTCGATGAGCCTTCCGGAGATGTACGTTTTCAGCCCTCGCATCGGCGCAAGTACAGGTTGTTTTGCACAGGTCGACACTGTTCGTGGTGCAGTCGCAATGCTCGCAGTCGGAATCGGGCTGTCTAGCTCGCTGGAATCCAACTGTGCCAAAGCTCAAAAAGCTTTAGAAACACTCTTCACATCTCATTCAGCACATTCGCAATGATGTCCATTTTATTGGACATCCTCTTCCGTAATGACGAGTGTTCGGCTAACCTTTTCTCAAATTCAAAATAATTGGGGGTATTTATGGGGATCCTTATCGACGTTGATCAAGTCGAATCGGCAGTACAACAACTCCGTAGCGTCGGAGAAAAACTCACTGTGAATTTAAACCTTGGTGGTATGAATCCGCTTTCTTCATTTTCACAGGTCAGTGGTCTCGCAGACGCAGGACGCACACTGAGCCCAATCGGGGACGTAAACGCACCAGAAGCAAATTACGCGGTGGCAACCTACTTGCTGGGAACGGCGAACATTCTTGAAACAGCACTGAACAACACGCTGCGGACAGATGATTCTTTGTCCGGTGCGTTGGCGTCGCTGGGTCCAGTGTTTGAGGGGCGCGTGAACCAGGTGCAGCCGCAACTGATCGAGCTCCTGCAGAAGTCGCGTTCGGTCGACCCGAAAACCAACACGTTTGCAAACCCGGCAGCAGTCGCAACTGGTGATTCGTCGCTGCACGCCTTGCACGCCAAGTTGTTGGAGACCGACACTTCTCGTGCGATGTCTGCTTCCGAGTTCTGGAACTCAAATGCAGAACTAATCACCGATGCGATGGAGGAGCTCCACGAAGTGCAGCACGCTCTGAGTTCCTCGGCGGAAACGTCGTGGATCCAGAACGCAATGCGGACCATCACCCAAGTTCAGAATGCGGGTATGGAGTACGTGGCTAATTCACGCTCGTTGGCTGCACACACCGCGATGCTTGCTGATGCCGCTGACGCGGAGAAAATCATCGCTTCCGGAGCCGTCCTGGCGTACAACGCAGCGCCGACTCCGGAGGAGAAACTGGCGATCGAACAGGCATACCTGTTGAACTTCCCGGGCAGAATGACATCAAACCTGGTAGCGACGATCCCTACGTTTAATCGACTGCTGCCCGACTTGAAGTCGATGCCGGGTGATCCTTTTAACGCTGACAGCATCCCGTCGCCAACAGCACCGGCGTTTGAGCCTGCGGAATTACCGCGCGCGATCCAGGATGCGATCGCGAGCCGAGGCTACGGCGACATCGCGAATGCGAAGACTCCGTCAGAGGTTCTGCACAACATAGGTCGCCCGTCGCCGCATGTGCTCGATTCCATCCCGGCCGGGGCAACGCCTACGCAAGCTGCATCGGCAGTGTTGGCTCCCCCAAGCCCGAACGCGATGAGTCCCGCTGGCGGTTCTATCCCTACAGGTGGTTTGCACGGCGCTGGTGGCCCCGGATTCAACGGTGCTCTCAACCCAGCAGCGATGCCTGGCACGAACACCGGCGGCGCTTCAGCGGGTACCGGTGGCGGTGCCGGTGGATTCGCTCCGGTCGCTGGAGGAACCGGCAACGCTGCAGGCACCGGCCGCCACGCGGCGCGCGCGGGCCAATCCGGCACCGGCTTCGGTGCGCCCAGCGGTTCACGGGCCGGCTCCCCCGCTGCCTCTGCCTTCGGTGGGCGTGCTGCCGGAGCCGGTAGCGGTATCGGTGGTGGCTTCGGTACCGGATCCGGCGCGCACGCAGGTGCTGGTATGCACGCTGGCCGGCCAGGGTTCGGCAATGCAGGATTCGGAAACGCCTCCGGTGGGTTCGGATCTGGCACAAGCGCGGGCGCAGGTACACCAGGTGCTGGCGGTTCCGCTGGTGCACCGGGGGCGCACGGTGGTGCCTCGGGTGGCTCGTCGGCACACGCGGCGCCAGGCTCAGCACACGGCGCACACGGCGCACACGGCGCGAATAACACAGCGGCCCGAGGTGGCGGTGTCATGGCTGGGCAGCCAATGATGGCCGGGCGAAACCAAAACGGTCGCGCATCGGATAAGGCAGCAGCCAAGGTCAAGACCGTCACCAGCGCAGTCGAGCGCGAAGGAAACCTTAAAGCGCTGCTCGGTGACGCACCGCTGCTACTACCGGAGGTCATCGGCTACAACGTGCGCCGATAGCCACCACGAGCAGCAAGCACCCAAACCAGAAACCACGCCCCGGCGAAAAGGTCTCGCCGGGGCGTGGTGTCGTCGAAAAGCAATCTAGTGCTCGTGGCCGTGAGGCAACGCAAGGTCCGGCTCCTGGCCGGGCTCGACAATGACAAACTGGCCCATCATGCCCTGGTCCTCGTGGTTGAGCATGTGGCAGTGATACATGTACGCCAACGTCGGATCCGGGTGGTAGCCCAACTCGACAAGCAACGTCACCGTAGACAGCGGAGGCACGTCGATGGTGTCGTGCCAGCCCGCGGTGAACTCCACTTCCCCACCCTCAACACCTTGTACGGCGAAGCGTGCGTTGTGGATGTGGAAGTTGTGCAGCATGTCCTCGTTCTCATTGGTCACTCGCCAGATCTCAGGCCCGTCGTGATCAACAACAAAATCCACACGCGACATGTCCATCGTTTGGCCATTGATCTCAATGCCATTGAGACGGAACTCGCGTTCCACGGTGGCAGACGACGGCACATCCAACTCCACCAATTCCTCCGGCAACGCGGGCGAGGCCGGCGCATCCTCCGCCGGAGCAGTGATCTCAAGCAGGTCAAAGGTGTCGCGGGCGCCGAACATGTCGGCAGTCTCCTTATCCGGCAGGCCACCAAGATCCGGGAGTCCATCGCTGCGCAACATCACATCCTTGCCCGGCTCGAGATCCACTACGATCTCCACACGCTCGCCCGGGGTGAGCAGCACGCCATCGACCTCCACCGGAGAATCGAGGAACCCCTGATCGGTCGCGACGATCTTGAACGGCACCCCCAACGTCAGGTGATGGAAACGCAACACGGACCCGTTGAGCACGCGGAGGCGCACGCGTCGGGTGGTCGCGTCGAAACGCGGTTTGGTAATGCCGTTGACCACAACGGTGTCGCCGACCCAACCGTTTTCCTCGTCCAGCTGGCCGTCCTCGGTGAAGTTGGCGTTGGTCAGGATCACCGGGATGTCATCGACGCCGTAGTCGGCGGGCAGGCCGGGGATGGCGGTGGTGTCGTCGTCGACAATCAGACCGCCGGCAAGGCCGCGGTAGGCGTGCACCGCGGATATCTCGTGCGGGTGCGGGTGGTACCAGCAGGTCGCGGCGGGCTGATCGACGGTCCACGACGGCGACCAAGACTCACCCGGGTCAAACATCAGCGCCGGTCCGCCGTCCGCAGCGGCCGGCAGGTGCAGGCCGTGCCAGTGCACCACGGTCGGCTCCGGCACGTTGTTGTGCACGGTCATTTCAATGCGTTCGCCGCGCCGCATGTACAGCGTTGGGCCCAAGAACGGCCCGTTGAAGCCCCAAGTCTTGGTCATGACACCGGGGATGATTTCGGATTCGCCCTCCTGGGCTGTCAGTTCGAAGCGGCGCACGTTGCCGTCGAGTGTGCCTTCGTACAGCGGCGGGATAGGCAGCGGGCGTGCTTCGGCGTCGGCACCACGCGGGGTGGGCTGGTTTGATGTCGAGCACCCAGCCAATGCAGCACCCGTGGCTGCGGCTGCAACGGCGAAAACGGTCCCTTTAAAAAATGTGCGTCGAGAAAAAGCCATTACGTCCTCCAAAAACTCGCCGAAAACCATGAATGATCCTACTATCCCGATATATGCGTAACGAGGAAGCGAATGCCCGCCGGTTCATCTGGTCGAACGGCTTACAAAACATTGGCGATCAGGTAGTCGCCCCGAAAACGGTGCTGCCGTGGCTGTTCAATGCTGCTGGGGTGCCGGCGGCGTTCACGTCGTTTCTCGTGCCAATTCGCGAGTCAGGCTCGATGCTGCCGCAGGCGTTTTTGAGCCCGTGGGTGACGTCGCAAAGCTCGCGCAAACGAGTCTGGTTGATCGGCTCGTGGGGCCAAGCGCTGGCCTCTGCCGGCATTGCGCTTAGCGCGCTGTTGCTCGAGGGAAGTGCGCTCGGCATCGCAGTCATTGTCCTGCTTGCGGTGCACGCGGTGTTTCGCTCCATCTGCTCCATCGCAGGCAAAGATGTCCAGGGCCGCACGATTTCCAAAGGCCACCGCGGCGACATCACCGGTCGCGCCACCGCGCTCGCCGGCGGTTTCACTCTCGCGATCGGTCTCGCACTGTCGTTTATCCCCAACGAACTTCCGCAGTGGTCACTCGCCGCGCTGCTCGCCGGCGGTGCGTCGATGTGGGCGCTCGCTTCGCTCGTGTTCATGCGTATCGACGAGCCCACTCCCGACACCGACACCTCCAACGGCCAAGGCTTCCACGACATGTGGAAGCTGGTCACCTCCGACCGCGACCTGCAACGATTCCTCATCGTGCGCTCGCTCATGCTGGTCACCGCGCTTTCCACTCCGTTTATCGTCGTGTTGGGCAGTCGCGAAGGCGCCGACCTCACGGGCCTCGGTGCGTTCATCGTTGCCTCCGGCGGCGCGTCGCTGCTTGGCGGGCAGGTTTCGGGCCGGTTGTCGGACAGGTCGTCGAAACGCATGATGGCGTGGGCTGCAGGTTTCGCGTCCACTGTGCTCATCCTGCTCGTTGCCAGCGCACAGCTTGTCGACGACACCATCAACGCCTGGGTCATGCCCCTAGGCTTCTTCCTGGTCAACCTCGCCCACACCGCAGTGCGGGTCAGCCGCAAGACCTACCTGGTAGACATGGCCGACGGCGACAGGCGCACCATGATCACGGGTGCCGCCAACACCGTCATGGGCATCGTCCTGCTCGTTGTCGGCGCAATCTCCTCGGCGGTTGTGCTGCTCGGCCCGCAGGCAGCGCTGATCTTCCTGGCTGTTGTTGGTTACGCCGGTGTGTTTGGTGCCGCGAACCTGAAGGAAGTCTCGGCAAACAAGTAGGCCAGAGCCCATAGGCGTTATGCTTGGGGCCGATCTCAAAACGTCCACCCCCAAGGAGTAATCGAGTGCCTAACCACTCCGATCGCGCCGTTGTCGTGCTCGCGGCCGGCGCGGGAACCCGCATGAAGTCCGACCGCCAAAAGACGCTGCACGAAATCGGCGGGCGCAGCCTGCTCTCCCATTCGCTGCACGCCGCAGCCGGTGTGGAACCGACCTACCTCGTTGCTGTGGTCGGCCACCAGCGCGACCAGGTCGCCCCAGCCGTGGAGCACATCGCCGAGCAGATGCACGTGGAGATCCGCCAGGCTATCCAGGAGGAGCAAAACGGCACCGGCCACGCAGTGCAGGTCGGCCTGTCGGCGATTCCGGATTTCGACGGCACTGTCGTGGTCACCAACGGTGACGTGCCGTTGCTGACGCCGGAGACGTTGCAGGCGCTCGTCGAAAAGCATGAGTCCGAGCATGCCGCCGTAACCGTGCTCTCCCTCGAATTCGACAACCCCACTGGCTACGGCCGCATCATCCGCGGCGAAGCTGGCGACGTGCTCGAAATCGTCGAAGAAAAAGACGCCACCGACGAACAACGCAAGGTCCACGAAGTCAACTCCGGTGTCTTCGCCTTCGACGCCACCGTGCTTCGCGACGCCCTCGCGCGCGTCACCCCCGACAACGCCCAAGGCGAGTTCTACATCACCGACGTCCTCGGCATCGCCCGCAACGACGGCCGCAAAGTCTCCGCCTTCATCGCACCTGATGCCCGCGAACTCGCCGGTGTCAACGACCGCGTCCAACTCGCCGAAGCAGGCAAAGAACTCAACCGCCGCCTCGTCGAGCGCGCCATGCGCAACGGCGCAACCGTCATCGACCCGGCCACCACCTGGATCGGCGTCGAGGTAGAAATCGGCCGCGACGTCATCATCCACCCCAACACCCAACTGTGGGGCTCCACCGTCATCGGCGATGGTGCCGAAATCGGCCCCGACACCACTCTGACCGACATGGAAGTCGGCGCCCGCGCCACCGTCGTACGCACCCAAGGCGAACTCGGCGTCATCGGTGAAGAAGCCACCGTCGGCCCCTTCACCTACATCCGCCCCGGCACCGAACTCGGCGCCCGCGGCAAACTCGGCGGCTTCGTCGAATCCAAAAACGCCAAGATCGGCGAAGGCTCCAAGGTGCCCCACCTGACCTACATCGGCGACGCCACCGTAGGCAAGCACTCCAACATCGGCGCCTCCAGCGTTTTCGCTAACTACGACGGAGTGAACAAGCACCACACCACCATCGGCGACTACTGCCGTACCGGCTCAGACACCATGTTTGTCGCACCGGTCAATATCGGTGATGGCGCGTATACCGGCGCGGGTACAGTAGTCACGGAAGATGTTCCAGCCGGCGCGCTCGCCATCAAGGAGGGCCACCAGCGCAACATCGAGGGCTGGGTAGAAAAGCGCCGCCCCGGATCCGACGCGGCAGAAGCTGCAAAGAAAGCACGCGAGAAGTAAAGGTTCAAACATGACTGGTTACTCCACAGAAAGCCACAAAAACCTCAAGGTCTTCACCGGGCGTGCGCACCCGGAACTGGCAGAGGCCGTAGCAGACGAACTCGGCATCGAGCTCGTGCCTACCACCGCCCGTGACTTCGCCAACGGCGAAATCTTCATCCGCTTCGAAGAGTCCGTCCGTGGCTCCGACTGCTTTGTCATGCAGTCCCACGCACAGCCGCTGAACAAGTGGCTCATGGAGCAGTTGATCATGATCGACGCGCTCAAGCGTGGCTCCGCGAAGCGCATCACCGCGATCCTGCCGTTCTACCCGTACGCACGCCAGGACAAGAAGCACCGCGGCCGCGAGCCGATCTCCGCCCGCCTCATCGCAGACCTGCTCTCCGCAGCAGGCGCGGACCGCATCGTCTCCGTCGACCTGCACACCGACCAGATCCAGGGCTTCTTCGACGGCCCGGTCGACCACATGCACGCCCAGCCGATCCTGGTGGACTACATCAAGTCCAAGTACTCGCTGGACAACCTCGTGGTGGTCTCCCCGGATGCCGGCCGAGTGAAGTCCGCTGAGAAGTGGGCCAACATGCTTGGCGACGCCCCCATGGCCTTCGTCCACAAAACCCGCGACATCGACGCCGCAAACAAGGTTGTCTCCAACCGTGTCGTCGGCGACGTCGAGGGCAAAGACTGCATCCTCATGGACGACATGATCGACACCGGCGGCACCATCGCAGGCGCCGTCGGCGTGCTCAAGGAAGCCGGCGCGAAGTCCGTCGTCATCGCCTGCACCCACGGTGTCTTCTCCGACCCGGCACGCGAGCGCCTCAGCGACTGCGGCGCCGAGGAAGTCATCACCACCGACACCC
Organism: Corynebacterium sp. HMSC067D03; assembly: GCF_001811185.1. Taxonomy (NCBI): domain Bacteria; kingdom Bacillati; phylum Actinomycetota; class Actinomycetes; order Mycobacteriales; family Corynebacteriaceae; genus Corynebacterium; species Corynebacterium sp. HMSC067D03. The sequence continues at coordinate 5,169 of NZ_KV803785.1, read as the reverse complement.
TGCCGCAAAACACCGAAGGTTGGAAGAACCTCACCGTGCTGTCGATCGCACCACTGCTGGCAAAGACCATCCGCGAAATCTTCGAAAACGGTTCCGTGACCACCCTCTTCGAGGGCCAGGCCTAAACCACTCTTGACCGCGACAGCCGGGGCAGCTTCACCGCTGCCCCGGCTTCACGCTTAGGGAAAGGACACATTCTCATGTACAACCGCTACGCCGAATCCGTAGAAATCACCCCAGAGCTTGAGCACGCCAAAGCCATGTACGACGGCGACGCCACCCTCGAGTATCTGGGCGCCATCATCACACGGTTAGAGCCAGGCGTGGCGGAAGGTGAGTTTGTCGTCGATAAGCGGCATGCAAACGGATTCGGTGTCTGCCAAGGCGGCGTACTGTTCACCTTCGCCGACGCCCTCTTCGGTGGCGCCTGCAACTCGCGCCGCACTGAGCCCACCGTCAGCGCACAATCCGAAATGATCTACCTCGCACCCGCGAAAATGGGCCGCACCATCCGCGGCGTCGCCCGTGAACACCACCAATGGGGTCGCAACGGACTGTCCGACGTCACCCTTTACGACGGCGACACCGTCATCGCAGAATTCCGCGGACTCTCCCGCACCACCTCACGTCCCCCGACAGGAAACTAACCCATGAGCCTCCAAGAACAAGGACTCAAACGAAGCGTCAAAAGCCGCCAACTGATGATGATCGCCTTCGGATCATCCATCGGCACCGGACTTTTCCTCGGCTCCGCCAGCTCCATCCAATACGCCGGCCCCGCCGTCTTGATCTCCTTCGCCATCGTCGGCGTCATCGTTTACTTCCTCATGCGCATGCTCGGCGAAATGGCCGTCGAACACCCCGTCTCCGGATCCTTTGCCGCATACTCTCGCGAATTCATCGGCCGCGGAGCCGGATTTATCACCGGCTGGAACTGGTGGTTCACCACCGTCGTTGTCGGCATGCTGGAACTGACCGCCATGGGTACCTTCCTGGACTACTGGTTCCCCCACATCCCCCACTGGGTCACCGCGCTAGTCTCGCTGCTGCTCGTCGTCGTCCTCAACGTGCTCAACGTGCGCGTGTTCGCCACCACCGAATACTGGCTTTCCCTGATCAAAGTGGCAGCACTCGTCCTCATGATCGTGCTCGGCCTCGCGCTTGTCTTCGGCGTCGGATCCGAACCCGCCATCGGCCTGCAACACATCACCGACCACGGCGGCTTCATGCCAAACGGCATCTCCGGTGTCCTGTTCGCACTCGTCGCAGTGACCTTCACCTTCGGCGGCATCATGTCCATTGGCACTGCCGCCGGCGAAGCTGACGACCCAGACAAGGCAATCCCCCGCGCGGTCAACTCCGTCGTGTGGCGCATCCTCGTGTTCTACCTCGGCGGCATCGGCACCATCCTGCTGCTCGCACCGTGGAACGAGCAGGACACCAACGAAAGCCCGTTCATCCGCGTACTCACCGGCGTCGGGTTCTCCGGCGCAGCGACCGCCTTGAACGTCGTCATCGTCGTCGCCGTGTTCTCCGTGCTCAACACCATGACCTACTCCGGCGCCCGCATGCTCCGCGACCTCGCCCGCAACGGCCAAGCCCCCAAAGCCCTCGCCGAAACCAACCGCAAAGGTCTGCCCACCAAAGCACTGCTTTTCGACGCCACCCTCATGGGCGTCGTCGTCATCCTCAACTACTTCTTCGAAGGCAAAATCTTCGCCATCCTGCTCGCCATCATCGTCGGCACGGAATTGATCACCTGGGCCGGCATCTGCCTATCCCACCTGAACTTCCGCAAACACGCCGGCAACACAAAATTCCCCGCCCCGTTCTACCCAGTTGCGAACTGGATCTGCATCGCATTTTTCGCCCTCGTACTCGTACTAATGGGTATTCTTCCCGATTACCGCATGGGTCTAGCCACACTCTTCGGCTGGATCCTCGCCCTCGGCCTCATCTGGCTGACAACGCAACGCAGGAGCAACGCATGACCCGCAACATGATCCGCCCAGACCTCGACACCATCCCCGACTACGTTCCAGGCGCCCGCAACGACCAGGCCATCAAACTCTCCTCCAACGAATGCGCCGAAGGCCCACTGCCCTCCGTACTCGAGGCGATGCGCGACACCCTCGGCTCCATGAACCGCTACCCCGACATGGGCGCCACCGACATCCGCACCGCCCTTGCCGAACACCTCGGCGTGACCATCGACCAGGTCGCCGTCGGCACCGGCTCCTCCGCCCTGTGCCAACAACTCGCGACAATCACCGCACAGCCCGGCGACGAAATCATCTTCCCCTGGCGCAGCTTCGAGGCCTACCCCATCTTCGCCCGCATCGTCGGCGCAACCCCCGTCGCCATCCCACTCGACGCGGAGCACCGCCTCGACCTGACCGCCATGGCCGCAGCGATTACCGAACGTACGAAACTCATCTTCGTGTGCAACCCCAACAACCCAACCGGCACCACCATCACCAACGCCGAGTTCGAAACCTTCATGGACGCCGTCCCATCCGACATCCTCGTCGCACTCGACGAGGCCTACTTCGAATACAACCGCGCCACCGACACCCCCGTCGCCACCGACGTCATCACCCGCTACCCCAACGTCGTCGGCCTGCGCACCTTCTCCAAAGCCTACGGCCTTGCAGGCGCCCGCATCGGCTACGCCTTCGGCCCCGCCGACATCATCAGCGCCCTCAACAAAGTCGCCGTCCCCTTCTCCGTCAACGCCGTCGCCCAAACCGCAGCCCTCGCCTCCCTCAAGGCCACCTCCGAGCTGCAAACGCGTATCGACGACACCATCACCCAACGCCAACACCTCACCACCGCACTCAACCTCCCCGAATCCCAAGCCAACTTCATCTGGCTGCCGGATTTCCCGCGTGAAAAAGCTGACCGGCTAGCGGCAGAGGGCGTGCTGGTGCGTTCTTTCCCGGAAGGTATCCGCGTCACCGTCACCAACTCAGCCGAAACCGACGCCTTCCTGAAAGCATGGGACCGTGCGTAGTGAGCGCCGCCGCGTGATCGCGGCGACCACCATCGGCACAGCCATCGAGTGGTACGACTACTTCCTCTACGCCGCCGTCGCCGGTTTGGTGTTTAACCAGACCATGTTCGGTCCCCTCGGACCTGCTGCGGCGACGATCGTGAGCTTCCTCACCGTCGGCTTGTCCTTCCTGTTCCGCCCGCTCGGTGCGGTGCTGGCTGGCCACTACGCCGACCGATTCGGGCGCCGCGGCGTGCTCATGATCACCCTGTTCACCATGGGCACCGCCACCACGCTTATCGGCCTGCTGCCCACCTACGACACCATCGGTTGGCTTGCCCCCGCCGCACTGATTCTCCTGCGCATCCTGCAGGGCACATCGGCCGGCGGCGAATGGGGCTCCGCAGTCCTCCTCGCCGTCGAACACGCCCCTGTGAACAAACGCGGCCTTTACGGCGCCGGCCCCCAGGTCGGTGTTCCCGCTGGCCTGCTCATGTCCTCCGGCATGCTCGCCCTGATGACCGCCGTCGCCCCCGGTGACGCCTTCGTCGAATGGGGCTGGCGCATTCCCTTCCTGCTGTCCATCGCGCTGACGTTCCTCGGCTGGTGGATCCGCACCGGCGTCGAAGAATCGCCCGTCGTCGAGGAGATGCGCGAGACCGGCACCCGCAGCCCCATCAGCGGCCTGTTCAAATCTCACGCGGGAGTTGTCCTCGCAGCCGCCCTGATCTTCGCCGCCAACGGCGCCGTCGGTTACATGACAACCGGCGGCTACATCCAGAACTACGTCACCGACCCCACCGGCATTGGGCTTTCACGCGGGGACATTCTGTGGGCTGTCACTGCATCGGCTGCGGTGTGGTTGTTCACTACCGCGTTCGCCGGGTGGGTCTCGGACTACATCGGGCGTAAGCGCACGCTTGCGATCGGGTTTGTGGTTCAGGCGGCGGGTGTTGCGGTGTTGTTCCCGCTCGTCGATACGGGTTCGATTGCAAAGATCACCGCGGCGTTGATTTTCCTCACCGTTGGCCTGGGCCTGACGTACGGCGAGATTGGCGCTTTCTACGCGGAGCTTTTCCCGGCTTCGGTCCGGGCGTCCGGGGCGTCGATTTCGTACGCGTTGGGTGCAATTCTTGGTGGTGCGTTTGCTCCAACGATTGCGGCTGCGTTGCGTGAGGCTACTGGTGGTACGGCGGCGATTACGGTGTATTTGATGGCGGCGACGTTGACGGGGTTCGTCGTTACGCTGCTTGTGCGTGATCGCACCGGCATCCCGCTTGGCCATGATCATGAGGACCTCCAGGCGGCGGGGCATTTTGTGTGGGAAAAGTCGGCTGGTAGCCTGTAGCAGTCTCGGCGAGGGCTTTCGGGCCGTTATCGACGCGATGAAGATCCACTATGCGATCACTCGACGAGCACAATCCGTTAAGTGGTCGCAGGCAAAGCCTGTGGCCCTTCCAACCGAAGGAGTACAACATGGCTATTACCCCAACTGTTATTCAGGGTGAGCGTCGCGAGGAGTTTGGCAAGGGCTCCGCACGTCGTCTGCGTCGCGATGGCAAGATCCCGGGTGTCCTGTACGAAAAGGGCATTGAGAACATCCACTTCGCTGTTGATCGTATTGAGATGACTGCGATTGTGCGTAACGACGGCACTAACGCCATCGTCGAGCTCGAGCTCGATGGTGAGAAGCTGCTCGCCATGGTTAAGCACGTCGACCAGAACGTGCTCACCCTCGAGATCGACCACATTGACCTGTTCGGCATTAAGCGTGGCGAGAAGGTTACCGTCGAGGTTCCGGTTGTCACCGAGGGCGAGGCTGCTCCGGGCGCTGTTGTGTTCCAGGAAGCCGACGTTGTCGAGATCGAGATCGACGCTCTGTCTATCCCGGACGAGATCACCGTGTCCATCGAGGGCAAGGAGATCGGCGACCAGATCACCGCTGGCGATCTCGAGCTGCCGGCGGGTGCGGAGCTGATCACCGATCCGGAGAACTTGCTTGTCAACATCACCTTCGAGCAGGTTGATGAGGACCTCGAGGCTGAGGCTGAGGCTGCTGAGGAGGGCGGCGCTGAGGCTGGCGCTGAGTCTTCTGAGGCTGGTGAGGAAGCTTCCGAGTAATTTCGGCACGACGATTGGCCCGCTTTTTTGGCGGGCTTTTTCGTTATGTGAAGAGT
>NZ_KV803784.1:0-18589 GCF_001811185.1 Corynebacterium sp. HMSC067D03 | reverse complement strand
ATACGGAGCTCATCGTCTGGTTGCACAAACACCGAGCTAGACGACCAGGGAAAACAGCAGGCCAGGACCGTCGAGCAGAAGCGCAGAAGGCCCCAGGCAACGCAAAAGCACCCCGAGCGAGCGGGGTGCACTTTTACGTGAAGGGTGGACTAGCGGTCGTCGTCCTCATCCCAGTTGGCGTAGTCGGCGTACTGGTCGTCCACCTCGGAGTCGTCGTCATCCCACCTGCGGCCCGGGGTCTTCCCTGCAAGCTCGCGTTGGAGCGAGGCGAGATCCATTTCAGGAGTGTTGTACTTCAGCTGGCGAGCAACCTTGGTCTGCTTGGCTTTTGCGCGTCCGCGGCCCATGGCGTGACCCCCTTGAGGTGGTTCTGGGCGGCCCATGTGTGGGCGGCCTCTTATGATTCTTCGTTATTTTCCTGTAGGACACTATAGCTTGAGTATCTTAAAAATGCCCCTTAGGTGTCCCACCTGCGGTTATTTTGGCGTCATGCCGCCACGACGAAGCTGATCAACAGCTTTGCGGCCCGCACGTTCACCCTCATCTTGTGGCAACGAGGAGGGGTCGACGGAGGCTGCAGCGCCCTGGATTTCCAGGGGAACCTCCAACGCGGAACGCTTCACTAGGGCGAGAGCCACCGGGCCTTCGTCGGCATCGTGTACGACGGTGCCGAGTCGGCCGACGTTTCGTCCGCCGGCGGTGATCTCCGCACCGGGCACTGGTTCTTCAGGGGCGGAGCCATCGAGCTGGAGTTTGACCAGCAGGCGCGGGGATCGGCCGAGGTTTTCCACGCGAGCAACGGTTTCCTGCCCGCGGTAACACCCCTTTTCCAGGTGGACGGCGCCGATGTGGTTGCCACGATTGATGAGGTAGGGGGCTTCGTGGGGGATGGAGCGCTCGTCGAGGTCGGCGCGCTGCTCTGGCTCGCCGGCGGCGACGCGCAGGGCGGTAAACGCCATCAGACCGGCCAGTGGAAACTGTTCGGCGATCGCGTTGAGTTGCTCGCGGGGGATAGCGACGTCAGTGCGGCATACCCCACCCCAGCCATCAATCACGCGGGTGAACACGGCGCCCTCAACCTGGGCAGCAGCAGGGCCAAGCAGCGTGACCACAGCAAGATCGGTTTGCTCCACGGTCACCTCGGACCAGAACACCATGCGCTGCAGATAGGTCAGCAGGCTTTCTGCCTGGTAGGAGGGGGTGTCCAGGTAAAACACGTCATCGGCTACGGCGATATCGGCGTGGTGCAGGATGCGCCCCTGTGCGTTGAGGTCGAGGGCGGAGGCGGTGAATCCGGAGGTGGCGTCGTCAAGCTTTTGCGATAGCAGGTTGTTGAGGAACCCCGGCGCATCAGGGCCGGACACCGCAATGACGGCGCGGTTGGAGCGGTCGACGGCGACGGTATCTCTGGTGGCCTTGCGTTGTTCCCCCAGCGGATCGCCGTAGTGCCAGGCGACGCCGGTGGCGTCGAGAAGCGAATCGCCCGGAAGCTCCGCAGCACCCGGCTTGGCCAAAAGAACCGATGCGTAACCCATGGGCGCCTATCATAGGGGGCATTATGTCTATTGCACCGCTCGCGCCTGCGCCCGTGATCTACCTCGTCGAACCGTACGGCGGGTCCGTACGCCGCCAAAACACCAACATGCCCCACGTGTTCTGGGACGATGCGGTGGTCACGCGCGGCGATGGGATCTTTGAAAGCATCCTCATTCGAGATGGCAAACCGCTCAACCTGGAGAAGCATCTCGAGCGCTTCGCCCGGTCGGCGGAACTGATGGATCTGCCGGAGACGGGAGCTGCCCACTGGGAGCGCGCCACCGAGGAGGCGGTCGCCGATTATTGCCGTGAGCGCGGCGGCACCGAAGGCGTGGAAGCGAAGTGCGTATGGACGCTCTCACGCGGCCGTGAAACCACCGGCGTTGCAACTGCTTGGCTGACCATACGCCCGCTTGACGACGACACCCTGGCACAACGCGAACGCGGCGTGTCCGTACTCACTACCCCGCGCGGCTACACCGTCACGGGCGATGCGCCGTGGATGCGCGAAGGTGCGAAAACGCTCAACTATGCGGCGTCGATGGCGGCGCTGCGTTGGGCGAAAGCCGGAGGCGCGGACGATGTCATCTACATCGATCCCGACACCGGCCGCGTGCTCGAGGGGGTGACCTCGTCGGTGGTTATGGTGAAGAAGGGTGGCCGGTTGCGCACACCGGCACCGGGGCCGGGCGTGCTGGCCGGCACCACCCAAGCCGCCCTGTTTGAATACGCCGCCGAGCAGGGGTGGAAGTGTAAGGCGAAGGACATCTACCTCAACGAACTGTTCAAGGCGGAGTCGGTGTGGCTGGTGAGCTCCACGCGCATCGCCACCCGGGTAAAGCGCCTGGACGGCAAAAAGCTCCCCGCTCCCGACAATGAAGCCGAGATCAAGGAGCTGATTTCCGCGGCGCTGAGCTAACCGGCGCTAGCCCGCGATGCGCTTCAACTCTGCGGACATGTACGGCACCATCTCGCCGTTGACGGCGCGCTCGTCAACCCAGCCGAGGTTGTTGTTCGGCATCAGGCCGTAGAGGCGCTTGCCCGGACCGTGGGACTCCGGGCCGGTCTCCGTTGCGATGGTGGAGGCGCTGGTGAGCTGCCATGCACGCTCGTTGACAGGCGCGCCGTACATGATCTCAACCAAACCGCGGGAGTTGGTCAGGGTCACCTCGATTTCGTCCTTGAGGGAGATGCGCCAGAAGCCGACCTCGCGCTGGTCGGCGCCGGTGGCGTTGCCGTCCTCGTCGAGACGCCACATGCGCGACTCGAAGCGGAGGTAATTCTCACCGTCGTGGGAGACAACAAGGCGCTGGCCGAAGGCGTACTCATCGCCGTTGTCGTTGGCCTGGCCGGAGCCGGTCCACACGCCAACCAGCGGCAGGAGTGCGAGCAGGCCGTCGTGCAGGCTCGGGCCGAAGCGCAGGTTTGCGGTGTCGTCCTCGAGCGGGAAATCTTCAAAGTCGAACGTCGGGATATTGCGGTGCGCGGTCGACTTGGACTGCTCGGACGCAAGGTTGACGGCGTCGTTGCCGCTTAAGGTGGCCGGTTTCGGCGTGTTCGCGGTGTTTTCTACGTTCTTTTCTTCACTCATGGTGTCCAAGGGTAGCTGCTTGTCCCATGGGGTTGAGGTCCGCCGGGTCAAATGCGGTGTTGATGCGGTCGCGCGAGAACTCAATCGAACCGCCGCGCAACTGCACTCGGTCCGCTGGCCCGTCCAACGGCAGGGTGCGGGTGTCTAGGTCGAGAGTGAACGCGGCCTGGGTTTCGGGGGAGGTGTCGTCGATAAGTTTGCTGGGGCGCATCTGGAAGATGCCGTCGATCAGGCGCAGCGTAACCACAACCGTCACCGGGTCTTCTGTACCGGGAACCGTGCCGGTGAGCCGGGCCTCGCTTGCGGCCCCGCCTGCGGGGGAGATGTCGTATGGGTTCGCGATGTCCAGGTCCGTGATGCCGAGGAGGGTTCCGAACCCGACGCCGTCGAGGCGCACCCGGCGGCGCACAAGGCGTGCGGTGCCCGATTCGAACTCGCCCGAAAGCGCGTCGCGTGGGTTGTCGAGGGCGAGGTCGAACACGTCTACGCCGGTCGTCGCTACGCCTGGCCCATCGACGGCGGCATCGAGGTGTTCCACGCTCACACGTGAGACGTTGCCGGTGAGCAGCGACGCCGTGTACGGGAAACCACCCACGGACGCCTGGATGCCGGGTTGGGCGACGGTGCGTTCCACGTTTGCGGCCACGATCGTGTCAGCGCCAGCCAACACAGCCAGCGCCGCCGCCACGGCGACCGCCGCTTTCACACGTGCCCGCATCGTTTCCGCCCTCCGACGTACCCTCTAAGACATGACTGTCGACATCGTAAGCGCCACCCTGCCGGAAACCCTCGTCCGCCCCATTCTGGATGCCGCCCAATCCGAAGACGGCGTCGCCGCGTTCTCCGAAGCGTTCGAGCGCGGGCTTTTCGACGACACCCTCAACCACACCCACCTCATCGCCAAAACCGGCGATAAGACCGTTGCGGTTGCCGGCATCGCTGAAGACGGCTCCACCGAACTGGCCGTCCATCCTGAACGCCGCCGCCACGGCTACGGCCGCGCGCTGGTCCAGGGAGTGCTGGAGCGCAACGCCGACGCTGGATTCTGGGCTCACGGCGACCTGCCCGCAGCGCAGGCGCTGGCACGCGACCTCGGGATGGAACCGGTGCGAGAACTCCTGGTCATGGGTACCGCGCTGGATGCTGACGTGAAGGCGGAAGTGCGCGAGGGCTACGAGCTCGTCCAGTACCCGGAGTTGGTGTCGCGGTGGGGGCGTGAGGTCGTCGATAAGCAATGGCTCGAGGTCAACAACGACGCGTTCTCCTGGCACCCCGAACAAGGCGGCTGGGACATCGCGCAGCTGCACCGGGCGATGGACACCGACTGGTTCGACGCCGACGGCGTGTGGTTCCTCGTCGCCGGCGATGAGATTGCGGGCTTCCACTGGACCAAACGACACCCGGATGGCACCGGCGAAATCTATGTCGTGGGCCTCTCCTCGAAGCATCGGGGGGAGGGAATGGGGGGACCGCTGATTCAGGCCGGACTGAACTACCTCGCGGAGTGCGGATCCTCGCAGGTCATCCTCTATGTCGAAGGCGACAACGAGCCGGCGGTAAAGCGATACCGCCAGCTCGGCTTCGATACTCGCGAGCGCCACGTGGTCTACAAACCGGCCTCCAAAAAATAGCGACTGACCTGCGGTGTTAGCCAGGATTTTACGAGTTCACCAACAGTTCACCCAATCAGCAACCAGGGATTAACCGGCGCTGTCTAGGTTTTGTGTCGTAAGTGATCGGACATCTGCCTGGTGTTCCGGACCGAACAGTTAAATACCTGAAAGGTTCCCCGTGATTCGTAACTTCAAGCGCACCGCCGCAGTCATTGGCGTCGTAGCAGCCTCCTCCGCCACCCTCGTCGCTTGCGGCGGCTCCAACGACACCGAAGGTGCAGCAGGTACCGAAGCGGAATCCACCGCAGCGGCCGAAAAGGGCGACTACGAGCTCTACGGCCAGCAGGGTGACATCCTCGCTGAGGGCGCGTCCTCCCAGCAGAACGCCATCGACTACTTTGCCTCCGTCTACTCCGCAGAGGTCCCGGGTGCTTCCATCGCCTACACCCCGTCCGGCTCGGGCGCTGGCCAGAAGAACTTCATCGCCAACCAGGCTGTCTTCGCAGGTTCTGACTCGCCGCTGAAGGACGACCAGGTTGAGGCTGCTGCACAGCGCTGTGGCGGCAACGAGGCATGGCACCTGCCGTTCGTCATCGGCCCGGTTGCTATCGCCTACAACCTCGAGGGTGTCGACGAGCTCAACCTCACCGTGGACAACATCGTCGAGATCTTCCAGGGCGTCATCAAGACCTGGAACGACCCGAAGATCGCAGAGGCTAACCCGGGCGTTGAACTGCCGGACACCCCGATCAACGTCTTCTACCGCTCCGACGAGTCCGGCACCTCCGACAACTTCCAGAAGTTCCTCGCAGCCGCATCCGACGGCAAGTGGGAGTCCTCCGGCAAGGCGTTCCCGAACGCAGTGGGCACCGGCGCCAACGGCTCCTCCGGTGTGGCACAGGAAGTCTCCGCTACCGACGGTTCTATCACCTACGTCGAGGCTGGCTTCGCTGACAAGAAGGCCAACATCGACTTCGGCAACGGCCCGGTCGAGCTGACCAACGAGTCCGTGGCGAAGACCCTGGACAACCTGACCTTTAAGACTGAGGGTCACAACATGGTCGTCGACGCCGACGCCCTGTTCGCCACCGACACCGCCGGCGCTTACCCGCTGGTGCTGACCACCTACGAGATCGTCTGCTCCGCGGGCTACGACGAGGCAACCTCCAAGATGGTCAAGGACTTCCTCAACATCGCCCTCGACCACCAGGATGCAGAGCTCGAGGCTGAGGGCTTCATCCCGGTCACCGGCGCACACGCTGAGCGTCTGCGCGAGGCGATCAACGCCATCCAGTAAGGCCAACCGGCCGACGACCCCCGACTGAGCTCAATGACATCGGGGGTCAATTGCTGTAGTCCACCCCGTTTCCCTCCATCTTTCCCAAGGATCCGAGCACATGGCTGACAATGACGTTGCGGTAGCGGAACGCACCGCGCGGACCTCCGGACGCGTGAAGCGCCCCGGAGACCGGTTCTTCGAAATCTTCTCCACAGCATCTGCAACGCTGATCACCGTCCTCGTTGCTGCCATTGGTATCTTCCTGCTCGCGCAGGCGCTGCCGCCGCTGATGCGTAACGACGGCGGCGTGCTCGGCTTCTTCACCTACGGTGGCCCGTGGCAGACCGCAGACCTGGACGCGATGCAGTTCGGTATTCCGAACCTGTTCTTCTCCACGGTGACCATCTCCATCATCGCGCTGATCATCGCGATGCCGGTCGCCCTCGGTGTTGCACTGTTCTTGTCCAACTACTGCCCGCAGCGCCTCGTGCGCCCGCTGGGCACCCTGGTGGACATGCTCGCAGCCGTGCCGTCGATCGTTTACGGCCTGTGGGGCGCTCAGGTGCTTGGTCCGAAGTTGGGCAAGTTCTACGAGTGGGTCAACGGCTGGGGTGGCGATTTCTTCCTGTTCGCCACCTACCAAAACTCCCCGCCGTTCTCCACAGCCCGCAACGTCATGACCGGTGGAATTGTGCTTGCCATCATGATCCTGCCGATCATCGCGGCAACTGCCCGCGAGATCTTCGTCCAGACCCCTCCGGGACAGATCGAGTCTGCGCTCGCACTGGGTGCGACGCGCTGGGAGGTCATCCGTATGACCGTCATCCCGTTCGGTCTGTCCGGCTTCATCGCAGGCTCGATGCTCGGCCTCGGCCGCGCACTGGGCGAGACCATGGCGCTTTACATGGCGGTCGCACCGGCGAACGATTTCCGCGGTTCGCTTTTCGACGGCGGCACCACCTTCGCAACCGCCATCGCCAACGCCGCTGCCGAGTTCAACAACCCGGTGTCCGCCGGCGCCTACATCGCAGCAGGCCTGGTGCTGTTCCTGCTGACCTTCGTCGTCAACTCGATCGCGCGTGCGATCGTCAACAAGAAATAAGGAGCGGAGCGAAACATGTCTACTGCAGTATCCAAACCGGCTGAGACAGCCCGCCCCGAAAACCCATTCATCGACATCGCCTCGAGCCGCAAAACCACAAACTCCATCATGGGTGGACTCATGTGGTTCTGCATGTTCCTCGCACTTATCCCGCTGTTGTGGCTGCTGTTTACCGTGGTCTCGCGTGGCTGGCACGTCATCGTGGACCCGGCGTGGTGGACCTCCGACATGGTCGGTGTCCGCGCGTCCAAGGAGGGCGGCGGTGCGCTGCACGCGATCATCGGTACGCTCATGCAAACTCTGATCGCGTCGCTGATCTCCATCCCGATCGGTGTATTCACCGCGATCTACCTGGTTGAATACTCCAACGGAAACCGCCTGGGCAGGCTCACCACCTTCATGGTGGACATCCTTTCCGGTGTGCCGTCGATTGTTGCAGCACTGTTCGTCTACGCCCTGTGGATCACCATCCTGGGCCAGCAGCGCTCCGGTTTCGCTGTCTCCCTCGCACTGATCCTGCTCATGGTGCCGGTCGTTGTGCGTAACACCGAAGAGATGCTGCGCGTTGTGCCGATGGACCTGCGCGAAGCTTCCTACGCACTTGGTGTGCCGAAGTGGAAGACCATCGTGCGCATCGTGCTGCCGACCGCACTGTCCGGCATTGTCACCGGCATCATGCTGGCAATCGCCCGCGTGATGGGCGAATCCGCGCCGGTACTCATCCTCGTCGGCTCCACCCCGGCAATTAACTGGTTTGACATGTTTGACAAACCACAGTCCTCGCTGCCGCTGTTCATGCTGGACATGTGGAAGTCCGGCGCCACCGGCCCAGCCAACGACCGACTCTGGGGCGCAGCACTGACGCTTGTCATCCTCGTTGTCACGTTGAATCTGCTCGCACGCTTCATCGCGAAGCGCTTCTCGGTCAAGAAGTAACCACCCGCCCGCGTCCCCAGTCAGGAGAACTCACAGATGTCCACCAAGCTCGAACTCAACGACGTCAACATCTACTACGGCGACTTCCACGCCGTGCAGAACGTCAACATGGAAATCCCCGCCAAGTCGGTCACCGCATTCATCGGCCCGTCCGGCTGCGGTAAGTCCACCGTGCTGCGCACGATCAACCGCATGCACGAAGTCATCCCCGGCGCCTCCGTCAAGGGCGAGATTCTTCTCGATGGCCACGACATCTACGGCAAGAACGTCGACCCGGTCGCCGTGCGCAACACCATCGGCATGGTGTTCCAGAAGGCAAACCCGTTTCCGACGATGTCCATCGAAGACAACGTCGTCGCCGGCCTGCGCCTGGCAGGGGAGAAGGACAAGAAGAAGCTCAAGGAAGTCGCGGAGCAGTCCCTGCGCGGCGCGAACCTGTGGGACGAAGTGAAAGACCGTTTGGACAAGCCGGGTGGCGGCCTCTCCGGTGGTCAGCAGCAGCGCCTGTGCATCGCTCGTGCGATCGCGGTGCGTCCTGAGGTGCTGCTTATGGACGAGCCCTGCTCGGCCCTCGACCCCATCTCCACCCTTGCAGTGGAGGATCTCATCCACGAGCTGAAGGACCAGTACACGATTGTCATCGTGACCCACAACATGCAGCAGGCAGCCCGCGTGTCCGACAAGACCGCGTTCTTCTCGCTCGAAGCCACCGGCCGCCCGGGCCACCTGGTGGAGTTCAACGACACCACCACCATCTTCGAAAACCCAGAGCAGAAGGAAACCGAAGACTACATCTCCGGCCGCTTCGGCTAAGGCTTGCGGAACTTGCGCTCGATGGTGGCGAACTTCTCCAGATTCTCGTAATCAGGTTCGTCCCGCTGGCGCAAGTACGCCTCAGGCCTCAGGCCGGTGACCAGAAACACCATCTGGCCGGCAATATCTACGCAGCGGTCCGCGTAGCGCTCGTAGTAGCGCGAAATCATCGACAGGTCGACGGCCTCGCGAGTGGAGTATTCCCACTCCCGGTCGGAGACCAACGTGCTTAAGAACGCGCGCATGTCGTCGACGCCCTCGTCGATAGTGTGCAGCTCAACTGCCACATCCGGATCCGGATCATCCAACAATGCTCGGGTGGTGGCACCCATCGCAGCCACCAACCGGGTCATTTCCTCGACGTAGCCGTGCAGCGGCGGCGGATACACCGACGCGGGGTGGCGCTGGCGCACCAGGACTGCAATGTTGCGGGCGAGCGAACCCATGCGTTCGAAATATTCCACTAGGTGGATCGCAGCCAGCACCTGACGCAGGTCAGTCGCCACAGGGTTCTGCAGCGCGAGCAAGCGCATGCTTCGCTCCTCACACCGTTCGCCGATTTCTTTGAGTTCGTCGATCAGGGTCAGGGCCGTTTCGGCGTCATCGAGTGACTGCTCAAGAAGGCCCTTCGACGCGTGCTCCATGATGGTGCGCACCGTGTCGCACATGGTCATGAGGTCCTGGTTGAAGGCCTCCAGAGTCTCTCGGTAGGCGGCTCTCAGCATGCGTTTCATGCTACGCGCTCGCAGTTAGCCACCGTTATTCTCAATTTCTGCGCCCTCAGGGACGGTGTCGTCCTCTGGATCGTCCAACCAGCCCTCCGGCAAGGCGATCTTGCCGGCTGAACCTTGGCGGCCGCGCGCGTCATCCGCATGCTCGGCCATTGCTTCAGAATCCGCGATGGGGGCGAGGCGCTCCTTCAACTCCGCAAGAGACGTCACTTGGGCAAGCGACTTGCGGAATTCCCCGCCTACCGGGAAGCCTCGCATGTACCAGCCGGTGTGCTTGCGGATGTCGCGGCACGCGTGGTGCTCACCGTCGTGCTCTGCCAACAGCTCTGCGTGGCGGTAGATGATGCTGGCTACCTTGCCCAGGGTCGGCTCCGGCGGGATCTCCTCGCCGCGCAACTGCGCGCCCAGTTGCGCGAACAGCCACGGGCGCCCAAGGCAGCCGCGGCCGACCTCCACGCCGTGGCAGCCGGTTTGCTCCATCATTTTCGCCGCATCGTCGGCGGCGAAGATGTCGCCGTTGCCGATCACCGGCACGCCGGTACCGTCCATGTGCTCCACAAGGCGGCCGATTTCGTCCCAGTGCGCCGCGCCCGAGTAACGCTCCGCACCAGTGCGGGCGTGCAGGGCAACGGCGGCGGCACCCGATTCGGCAGCAATGCGTCCGGCATCCAGGTGCGTGTGGTGGTCTGCGTCAATGCCGATGCGGAACTTCACCGTAATTGGAATGCCGGAGCCTTCCGCAGCGCGCGCCGCGGCGCTGACGATGTTGCCGTACAGACGCCGCTTGTATGGGATCGCACAGCCTCCGCCCTTGCGCGTGACCTTCGGCACTGGGCAGCCGAAGTTCATATCCACGTGATCGGCGATATCTTCCTCGACGATCATCCGCACGGCTTCATACGTGAACTTGGGGTCCACCGTGTACAGCTGCATCGACCGCGGCGTTTCCACATCCGCGAAGGTGGTCATGTGCATCGTCTTCTCGTTGCGAGCCACCATCGCACGCGCCGTGATCATTTCGCAGACGTACAGCCCCGAGGACGTGCCGGTGAGTTCCTCCTCGATCTCCCGGCACAGCACACGAAACGGCATGTTGGTCACCCCGGCCATCGGCGCGAGGATGACGGGGGAGTTCAGATCAATGCCGCCGATAGTTAAGGCGGGGGCTGCGGTAGTCATAGTTCTGCCTATTGTTCACGCCCGTTGTCGCCCCGTCCAATCGTGGTTGCTACGCCCGTTCGGGGGTGATTTGGGTGTCGATAAGCATTTGCTTTGCGACGAGACCACACACCATCATGGCAATGAGTGATGGGTCACAATATGGTGGGGGTGTTACCTGAACGGATTTAACAGGATTGAGGGAGATCACATGAGCGATCGTATTGCTTCCGCCAAGTTGCGTGACAAGGTCATGACCGCCGAAGAGGCCGTCCAGTTTGTCAACCACGGCGACAAGGTTGGTACTTCCGGCTTCACCGGTGCGGGCTACCCGAAGGCCATGCCGGCCGCAATTGCAGAGAAGGCAAAGGCCGCCCATGCGAAGGGGCAGGACTTCTCCATCGACTTGTACACCGGCGCCTCCACGGCACCGGAGTGCGACGGCGTCCTCGCTGAGGCAGGCGCGCTGCGTTACCGCATGCCGTACCAGTCTGACCCGACCATGCGTAACAAGATCAACGCTGGCGAGATGAAGTTCCAGGACATTCACCTGTCCCACTCCGGCATGATGGTCGAG
The DNA here is from genome assembly GCF_001811185.1 of Corynebacterium sp. HMSC067D03. Lineage (NCBI taxonomy): Bacteria > Bacillati > Actinomycetota > Actinomycetes > Mycobacteriales > Corynebacteriaceae > Corynebacterium > Corynebacterium sp. HMSC067D03. The sequence continues at coordinate 7,253 of NZ_KV803784.1, read as the reverse complement.
CAGGGCTTCTTCGGTGACGTTGACCTCGCCATCGTCGAGGCAGTGCGCATCACCGAAGAGGGCAACATCGTCCCGTCTTCCTCTGTTGGTAACTCCGTGGAGTTCCTCAACGCAGCCAAGAAGATCATCATCGAGGTCAACTCCTGGCAGTCCGAGGAGCTCGAGGGCATGCACGACATCTGGCTCGTGCCGCCGCTGCCGAACCGTATCCCGATCCCGATCACCAAGGCCGGCGACCGCATCGGCAAGACCTACATCGAGATCGACCCGGAGAAGGTCGTCGCAGTCATCGAGACCAACGACGCTGACCGCAATGCACCGTTCAAGGCACCGGACGAGGTCTCCGAGCAGATCGCAGGCAACTTCCTCGACTTCCTGGAGAACGAAGTCAAGGCCGGCCGCCTCACCTACGACGGCTACGTTATGCAGTCCGGCGTGGGCAACGTCCCGAACGCCGTGATGGCAGGCCTGATGGACTCCAAGTTTGAGAACATCCAGGCCTACACCGAGGTCATCCAGGACGGCATGGTCGACCTGATTGACGCCGGCAAGATGACCGTCGCCTCCGCAACCTCCTTCTCCCTGTCGCCCGAGTACGCAGAGAAGATGAACAACGAGGCATCCCGCTACCGCGAGTCCATCATCCTGCGCCCGCAGTCCATCTCCAACCACCCGGAGGTCATCCGCCGCACCGGCCTGATCGCCTCCAACGGCATGATCGAGGCGGACATCTACGGCAACGCCAACTCCACCCACATCAACGGCTCCCGCCTGATGAACGCCCTGGGCGGCTCTGGCGACTTCACCCGCAACGCCTACATTTCCTCGTTCATCTCCCCGTCCGTGGCCAAGGATGGCGCCATCTCCGCAATCGTGCCGATGGTTTCCCACGTCGACCACACCGAGCACGACGCCATGGTCTTCATCACCGAGTACGGTGTCGCCGACCTGCGTGGCCTCGCCCCGCGTGATCGTGTGGCAAAGATGATCTCCATCGCCCACCCGCAGTACCGTCCGCTGCTGGAGGAGTACGTCGAGCTCGCCGCGAAGTGCAAGTACCAGGCAACCCCGCACGACCTGCGCCACGCCTTCGACTTCCACACCCGCATCCAGGAGACTGGCACCATGCTGAAGGAGAACTAAAACCTCCTTCCGGCGCGCGTGCAGGGCGATTACCGCACGCGCGCACATGGGGGCTACACTTAGCCCCCGCGGGCCTTTAGCTCAGTTGGTAGAGCTACGGACTTTTAATCCGCAGGTCGTGGGTTCGATCCCCACAGGGCCCACCGTGAGCCCCGGCTAACGCCGGGGCTTTTCGCGTTCTTGGGCCCCCTTCTGTGCCGGGTTGATGGGTTTGCGAGTGCCACAAGGTGGAACCAGCTAACCTGCGCGTATGGATATCAGTACCGCCACGCCCACGGCCGTCGGCATCGCCTTGGGGATCTCGTTGTTGGCCGGGCTATCCACTGGCTTCGGCGGGCTGATCGTCGCCCTGAAACGTGCTCCAGGCGCGGGTTTTCTCGCTGGGGCGCTTGGGTTCTCGGCCGGTGTGATGGTCTACATCTCGTTTGTCGAGCTGCTGCCTCAAGGAATCGAGGGGCTCGCTGAAGCAGGCAGCCCCCGTGCGGAACTCTGGGGCACCGTCGCCTTCTTCGCGGGAATCGGGCTGATCGCGCTTATCGACCGCCTCGTGCCCGAAGAGATCAACCCCCACGAAGAACCCTCGGAAAGTGGGGTCAGTAAAGCACAGTTACGCAACGTGGGCGTCCTCAGTGCCGTTGCCATCGCCATCCACAACTTCCCGGAAGGGTTTGCCACGTTTGCCGTAGCGCTCGCGGATCCGGCCCTTGCTATCCCTCTCGCGGTGGCGATTGCGATCCACAACATCCCGGAAGGCATCGCGGTCGCGGTCCCTATGCGGGAGGCCACCGGATCCCGCCGCAAAGCCGCCTGGTGGGCCACGCTGTCGGGCCTAGCGGAGCCGTTGGGTGCCATCGTGGGGTATTTGCTTCTCCAGCCGTTCCTGGGGCCACAGTCGCTCGGTATCACTTTCGCTGCAATCGCCGGCATCATGGTCTTCGTCAGCCTGGACAAACTGCTGCCCACAGCAATCCAAACCGGCAAACACCACACCGCGATTTACGGGATGATTGTCGGCATGATTGTGATGGCATTCAGTCTGCTCATTTTGCCGGGCTAGCAGGCTATTTGGAGGAAATGGCGTACCTAGCTTATGATGAGCGGGCTGTCTTTTCAGCGCCCCCATCGTCTAGAGGCCTAGGACTCCGCCCTTTCACGGCGGCAACACGGGTTCGAATCCCGTTGGGGGTACGGCCCTGTGGCGCAGTTGGTTAGCGCGCCGCCCTGTCACGGCGGAGGTCGCGGGTTCAAGTCCCGTCAGGGTCGCCATAACGCCCCGAGGTTTTCCTCGGGGCGTTTTGCTTTGCGACGATGCCGTGCACGCAATCGTCGCAAAGCAACGCCCTGAAATAGTGATTGAGCAGGCGATTTGTCTGCCATGGTGAGGTCTGTGTAATGTATCAACTCGTGCAAGCGACAGTGTGAACACACTGAAGTGAGTGCGAAATAACAACATATTGGCCCTGTGGCGCAGTTGGTTAGCGCGCCGCCCTGTCACGGCGGAGGTCGCGGGTTCAAGTCCCGTCAGGGTCGCAGAACCATTCGGTTCTGGCCAGATAGCTCAGTTGGTAGAGCACACGCCTGAAAAGTGTGGGGTCGCCAGTTCGATCCTGGCTCTGGCCACATCAGAAACGCCTCTTTCGCAATAATGCGGAAGGGGCGTTTCGCGCTATAGTCGGGCCCATGTCTGCAACACCTGAAAGCACTGTGCGCAAGAACGAGGCAGAAGGCCAGTACGAAATCCTCGTCGGCGACGAGGTCGCGGGCTACGCCACCTACACTGACCAAGACGGTGTCCGGGACCTGCCACACACCGTGGTGGATCCGAAGTTCCGCGGACAAGGCCTGTCCAAGCCTCTGATGAAATACGCGCTCGACGACGCCCGCGCCGACGGCATGCTGGTTACCCCCACCTGCCCGGCGGTTGAGCGCTACATCGAAAGCAACCCCGAATACGCCGACCTCGTCGCGGCCGAAGACTAAATGATGTAGTCGCCCTTGTTGACGTAGCAGTCCGGGTCCACCAAACGCGCCCGCTCATCCGTCTTCCGGGGGCGAATCTTCGCCGGAATCCCCACGGCAATCGAATGGGGCGGCACATCCTTCGTCACAACCGCATTCGCGCCGACAGCGGAACCCTCACCGATAACCACGGGGCCGAGCACCTTCGCGCCAGCGCCAATAGTGACGTTGTCGCACACCGTCGGGTGACGCTTCGTTTGCGTAAGCACCTGACCACCCAACGTCACGCCGTGGTAGAGCATGACGTTGTCACCGATCTCCGCGGTCTCCCCAATCACGATCCCCATACCGTGATCGATGAAAAACTTGCGCCCAATCGTCGCGCCCGGGTGAATCTCAATACCGGTAAGGAAACGATTGGCCTGCGCCAAAATACGTGCCGCGCCCTTCCAGCCGCGCTTCCACATGACGTGGCAGACACGGTGCATCCAAATGGCATGCAACCCGGAATAGACAACAGCGTTCTCAACATCGCCTCGCGCCGCAGGATCATGATCGCGGGCGTTGGCTAGATCTTCGCGGATGGTCGACACCACAGATTTGGCCATAGAAAGCATGGCGTGCAGTGTACCAACCTGTTCATTTGGGCCGACAATAAAAATTCCCCTCCCTGCCAGCGATGGTGTGGTGGCGGGGAGGGGAGTCGTCGATAAGCAGATTAGTCGCGAATGTCCTCGTAAAGGATCGTGGAGACATAGCGCTCGCCGAAGTCCGGGATGATCACAACGATGGTCTTGCCCGCGTTCTCTTCACGAGCAGCCAGCTCGAGAGCGGCCTTCACGTTCGCGCCGGCAGAGATGCCGCCGAGGATCGCATCCTTGACAGCCAGTTCGCGAGAAGTAGACACGGCATCCTCGTTGCTGACAGCGATGATCTCGTCGACAACCGTGCGGTCCAGCGTGCCCGGTACAAAGTTTGCGCCGAGGCCCTGGATCTTGTGCGGGCCAGCCTCGCCCTTGGACAGCAGCGGGGAAGCAGCCGGCTCAACCGCGACGGCCTTCACATCAGCCTTCTGCTCCTTGAGGTACTTGCCAGCGCCCGAAATCGTGCCACCGGTACCAACGCCAGCGACGATGAAGTCAACCTCGCCGTCAGTGTCGTTCCAGATCTCCGGGCCGGTGGTGGCGTAGTGGATCTTCGGGTTTGCTTCGTTCTCAAACTGACGGGCCAGGATAGCGCCCTCGTTCTTCTCGACGAGCTCGTTCGCCTTCTCCACAGCACCCTTCATGCCAGCGGCACCCGGGGTAAGCACGATCTCCGCGCCGTACGCGCGCAGCAGCACGCGACGCTCGGTGGACATCGTCTCCGGCATGGTCAGGATGACCTTGTAGCCCTTCGCTGCACCCGCGAGAGCGAGTGCGATACCGGTGTTGCCGGAGGTTGCCTCGACGATGGTGCCGCCAGGCTTGAGCTCGCCGGAGGCCTCGGCAGCCTCGACGATTGCCTTGCCGATGCGGTCCTTGACCGAGTTCGCAGGGTTGTAAAACTCGAGCTTCGCAAGAACTCGAGCCTTCGAGTTCTCGGTGATGCCCTGCAGCTCCACGAGCGGGGTGCCGCCGATGAGGTCGAGGACGTTCTTTGCAATCTTCGCCATGATGCTCCTTTAAACACGTTGATTGTTGGAGTTGCTGCCAGACAGCATACACGCCACGCTAGACAGGACGGTATAGATCTACTGAACCGATAGGTACGGGGGAGGGTTTGAAATTGCGACTTGCCCGATTGGGCTCGACTTTCCTGTGGCTCCATATCGGCGGGGCTAAATTTTGCTACCCCCGTTCGCGCGTTATGATGGTGAAGATTTTCGGCCAAGTTCAACTCCGGGTGAGCCCAAACGGGTGACCCCGGTTCGTGGAAGGCAAACAGGTATGACGATGGACGCGCAGCGCATCAAAGACGACGACGATGCGATCCGTGCGGCACTCACCGCGTTGAAGACCACGACGGGCATCCCCGTCGCCATGTACGGAACACTCATCGCGGACAACCGACTGCAGATCACCCAGTGGATCGGACTGCGAACCCCTGCGCTGCAGAACCTCACGCTCGACGCCGGGACGGGCGTCGGCGGACGTGTAGTCAACACTCGCCGTGCCGCGGGTGTTTCCGACTACACACGTGCAAACACGATTTCCCACGAGTACGACAAGCAGATCCAGGACGAAGGACTGCACTCGATCGTGGCTGTGCCCGTCATTGTTAACCGTGAGGTACGTGGCGTCCTCTACGTCGGTGTTCACTCGCCGGTTCGCCTCGGCGAAAAGGTCATTGAGGAAGTCACGATGACTGCGCGTTGCCTCGAGCAAGAACTGGCAGTCAATGCAGCCCTGCGCTCAGGCGACGGGGCTGGCGACCGTGCAGGCGCCAAGGGCGGCCGTCAGATGAGCGGTGCCGAATGGGAGCAGGTGCGCTCCACCCACTCGAAGCTGCGCATGTTGACCAACCGTGTCGACGACGAAGACCTGCGCAAGGAACTTGAGCAGCTTTGCGAGCAGCTGGTTTCCCCAGTGCGCGTGAAGCAGACCACGAAGCTCTCCGCCCGCGAGCTTGACGTGCTGTCCTGTGTGGCGCTGGGTCACACCAACGTTGAAGCGGCCGAGGAGATGGGGATCGGTGCTGAGACGGTGAAGTCCTACCTGCGAAGCGTGATGCGCAAGCTTGGTGCTCACACCCGCTATGAAGCGGTGAACGCGGCACGCCGTATTGGCGCGCTTCCCTAACCCTTGACGTTCTGGAGCGCCCCGCAGAGTTCGGTACTGTTGTGGGCGTGAAAGAACGTTTTTTGGTCACAGGTGGAACGCGACTCGAAGGCCTAGTGCACGTCGGGGGTGCGAAAAACAGTGTCCTCAAACTTATGGCAGCAGCGCTGCTGACCGAGGGCACGACGACACTTCGCAACTGCCCTGAGATTCTCGACGTCCCGCTCATGGGCGACGTCCTCGTCGGCCTTGGTTGTGAAGTGGAGATTGAAGGCGATGTCGTACGCATCACAACACCCGCTGAACTGTCCCCACATGCCGACTTTGACGCGGTCCGACAGTTCCGCGCTTCTGTGGCGGTGCTGGGGCCTCTCGTCGCAAGGTGTACTGAGGCGTACGTTGCGCTCCCAGGGGGCGACGCCATCGGTTCGCGCCCTCTGGACATGCATCAATCAGGGTTGGAAAAGCTCGGTGCGACGACCCATATCGAACACGGCGCGGTTGTTGCACGTGCTGAGAAGCTCCGCGGCGCCGCAATCGAGCTCGACTTCCCGTCGGTCGGCGCTACCGAAAACATTGTCACGGCAGCAGTGCTTGCGGAAGGTCGTACGACCCTGGATAACGCCGCCCGTGAACCCGAGATCGTCGATCTTTGCGACATGCTCAACGCAATGGGCGCGAATATCACTGGCGCCGGCACATCCTGTATCACCGTCGACGGTGTGGAGAAACTACACCCCACTGAACGGACGGTGATCGGCGATCGCATCGTCGCTGGCACGTGGGCATATGCCGCGGCCATGACGCAGGGTGATGTCACCGTTACCGGCGTCGCGCCTGGTCACCTGCACCTCGCATTGGCGAAGTTGAAGCTCTCGGGTGCCGAGGTGGAGACCTACGACAACGGCTTCCGCGTGCAAATGCGTCAACGCCCGAAAGCCGTCGACTATCAGACGCTGCCGTTCCCGGGCTTCCCAACTGACCTCCAGCCGATGGCGATCGCCCTGTCTGCAGTGGCAGACGGCGTTTCCGTCATTACTGAGAATGTCTTCGAAGCACGCTTCCGCTTTGTCGACGAAATGATGCGCCTTGGTGCCGACGCCAACGTCGACGGCCATCACGTAATGATCCGAGGCGTGGAAAGCCTGTCATCAACCGACGTGTGGTCTTCGGACATCCGTGCAGGTGCCGGTCTAGTTTTGGCTGGTCTTGTGGCAGACGGCGTCACCACAGTTCACGATGTGCACCACATCGACCGCGGCTACCCGGAGTTTGTTGAGAACCTCAACAGGCTTGGGGGTCATGTAGAACGTGTTAACGACTAGGCATTTACCCGCAGTAACCTGCGGGTTTGTGTTTATGTTTGGGTGTGTGTAACTTAATCCCAGTCAG
>NZ_KV803783.1:0-91231 GCF_001811185.1 Corynebacterium sp. HMSC067D03 | reverse complement strand
CCCCCGTTTTAGGACCAGGCACGCCATAACAGCCTTCAAGACACGAAAACACCGTGTTTCAACCCTACGAGCAGGCCAGTCCACCATTAAGACGGCGCCCGGCTCGATGCCTATGTATAGGGACAACAATGAGTTCGGTGCACTCAGAGAAGGGAAGGCAAGATCAGCAGCATTGCGATGCTCCACGTCAGGTGGAGTGCGATGGGGGAGTACAGCCTGCCGGTGCGTACCGCCTCCATGTAAGCGAGCGCACCGAGGACCACTGCGGCGAACACGAGCAGCGGAACCCCCATCACGACGGTGACCAACCCGTAGGCGACCGTCGACCACACACCAGCCTGCAGCACCGTTTGTCCCATGCTTCGCAACTGGCGAGGGACGACGTCGCGGAAGATGAGCTCCTCGCCGACGCCGTTGACCACGAGGACGAGCAGCGTCAGGACGTACCCGCCTTTGCTAGGGGTATCCAGGATCTCTGCCACCGGTCCGGCAAGTGCTGGGATGCGGGTGACAATAAGTGCGCCCAAGAAAAAGACAACCGCAAGTGCAGTGCCTAACCCTATGCCACGTGCGATGTCGCGAAGTTTGCTTTGTCCAGCGAACGCGCGCCTGTCGCCCCACACCCACCAGGCAGCCAGGTACACGGCGGCGGTAAATGCGGTCGCCGAATAGAAACCTGCGGTGCCGTCGCCAGCTTGGCGCGCGAGGAAGAGTCCGAGCGCACCAAGAATGCAGGGCAGAAGAAACAACCATTGCCTGGCCACGAGAGAAACTCCGTCCGGGTTCATGAGATACAGTGCGCCGGTTTCAGCATTGAGGCGCCGGGGAAGTACCATATTTCTCGGCGCCCCTATAGCCCAATTGGCAGAGGCAGCGGACTTAAAATCCGCCCAGTGTCGGTTCGAGCCCGACTGGGGGCACAATTACTAGCCCGGTAACCGGGCTACATGGCGGTATAGCAGCCGTTGACGAGGTGTCGTCGGAAAGCAAGAAGCTCACTCGCGCAGCAAGCTACGCAGCCTCGCCGATTCGGGATGCGGCAGCCGTGACCAGCACGACTCGCAACGATGAATCCAGTGATGGGAACGGGCCAGCGCGTTCAGTACAGTCGAGGCCATGACTGATCGCATGAATGTTGAATCCTTCAACCTCGACCACACCAAGGTTGACGCACCGTTTATTCGCCTGGCGGACCGAAAGGAACTTCCCCAGGGTGACACGCTGGTGAAGTGGGACATCCGCTTTAAGCAGCCGAACGTCGAGCACCTTGAGATGCCGGCAGTGCACTCCCTGGAGCACATGTTTGCCGAGCACGCCCGCAGCCATGCAGACAACGTGATCGACTTCGGCCCGATGGGCTGCCAGACCGGTTTCTACCTGATGCTTTCCGGCGACGTCGCAGAGGCAGAGGTCGCTGATCTGGTGGAAAAGACGCTCACCGACATCACCAACGCCACCGAGGTGCCGGCTGCGAACGAGAAGCAGTGCGGCTGGGGCGCAAGCCACGACCTCGAGGCCGCTAGGCGCGAAGCGCAGGCGTTTCTGGACAAGCGTGACGAGTGGGGCAACGTCTTTAAGTAAGCGTCCTACGTTGTCGGGTCGATGACCTGGAACGTCAACGGCACGGTCCTCAACGCATAAGTGCCCGGCGCAGTGTCGAATACAGCGAGCAATTCATTCGCTACATCGGCACGGCCCGGCACGACAATGTGATCCTCGGCCAACTCGAGATCGATTGCCTTCGGGTCGAACATGAGCCACGTGTCGTTGCGGATGAGGGCATATGACTTGCCAAACAGCAATCGGTAGCGCGCCGCCCGAAGGAGTGCGGCGGCGGCACGTTCGTCGAGATCCACACGGCCAGCGACATCGACATCTAAATACTTGGCGGTGTTTGCGCCGATAGAGGAGCCGTCGGTGTGCGAGGCGTCGTCGAGAAGCACACGCACCTGCGGATCGCTTGACAGCGGGGCACGTGCAGGATCCGTCAACCCAAGCGGCACATGCTCGCCGAGCACGCCCGCGAACTTCACCGGATCCCACCGCAACATCCGCTCCAGATCATCTCCGACCAGCCCCGCGGCGTAGGTGAACTGCACTCGCCCGGTCGGTCCCTCCGCACAGCCGAGGAGTGGATCCGCGACGAACACAAACCCCGCGAGCGAGCCAGAAGCCGACGATAAATAATGCCCAGGCTCAATCTCGACTCCGCTGCGGACCACGTTGCGAGCCATGCGTGCCAGCTGCTGCGCCGGCCACTCAGGAGGGAACACCTCATCGTCCATCGGGATGCGGAGCGTGAGCTCGGTCTGTGTGCCCGCAACGCGTTGCGACGACTCCACCTGGGACAACCCGAACGTGCAGTACAAGACGTGGGGGAGGGGGTCGTCGACAAGAAATGCGAGGACATCTACCTCTGCGTAAGAAAAGGTGTAGGACTGCGCGCCACCAGTTGCTGCAGACAGTCTGTCCAAAACAAGATCGCCGCCCGTGCTCGGGCCGCGACGCCAACGATCGAACACACCCATGTGTCCAAATTCTACGCCTCGGGAACCTTTTTGAAGGTGCAAGCGTTACAACCTGTGAATAGTGGTCGCAACAAGACTCGAAAGGAATGTTGGACGACGTGAGAAGTACCAACCCGGTTCTGAAGAACCTGACCAATGAAGAACACACCGCTGGCTACGGCTACGCGCCCGAAATCCAGCAGGACCGCCCGCTGACGGTCGATGACATTGTCTCCAAGACCGGCATCACCATCGCCGTCATCATCCTGTTCGCCGCCATTAACTTCGGCATTTACCTGTCCGGAAACGCTGGCGTGGGGATGATCCTGACGCTTGTTGGCGGCATCGGCGCGTTCGTGGTCACCCTGGTCCACGCGTTCTCGCGCACCTTCGGCTCCCGCACGGTGACGCTTCTGTACGCAGCCTTTGAAGGCCTGTTCCTAGGCGGATTCTCTCTGCTGATCTCCGGCTGGTTCTCCGTCGGCGGGGCTGACGCTGGCCAGATGATTTTCCAGGCCATCCTGGGCACCCTCGGCGTGTTCATTGGCATGCTCGTGGTTTACCGCACCGGCGCCATCCGCGTCACGCCGCGACTGAACCGCCTGATCACCGGCGCCATCTTCGGCGTTGTCATCATGGCGCTGGGCAACCTGCTGCTCGCTCTTTTCACCGGCCAGAACCCACTGCGTGATGGCGGCACCATGTCCATCATCTTCGGCGTCGTATGCGTGGTCCTCGCAGCTATTTCCTTCCTGCAGGACTTCGACCTGGCCGACAGGCTCGTGCGCACCAGCGCACCGTCGAACGCCGCGTGGGGCGTCGCACTGGGCCTCGCTGTGACGCTCGTGTGGCTCTACACCGAGATCCTGCGTCTGCTGTCCTACTTCGCCAACGACCGCTAGACGGCGCTGAGCGTCGTTAAGCAGCGACGCGAAACGCTGCAGACAGCAAAGCGGCCCTGTTCCAATTGGAACAGGGCCGCTACTCTTTGCGCCGATGAGAGGCGATTAGAGACGATCCGGGTTCACGGTCGCACCATCAACCGAGATGGTGGTGAACAGCAGATCGTTGTTCACAACCTGCGGAGCGCCAAGGACGACCTTGACGCCTTCCTCGCGGTTATTCGGGTCCAGGACAACACGGGTTGCGGTGCCCTCAGCCAGGTCGGCGGTCCAGGTATCCCAGACGATGTCCTGCAGGAAATCGTTCTGGCTCTTGCAGTCGACCGTCAGCTGAGTCGGGCGCAGCAGGCCGGTCTCGCCACAGTTGTTGAAGGTTGGCAGCTCGTCCGCGGCGGCCTCGAGGGGCTCCGTCGCGGTCGCCTCGCTGGCCTCGACAACATTGGTCGCGGCGGTGGCGGAAGCACCAGCACCCTTGAGGGAGCCAGCGTCCTGGCTCGTCGCGGTGTCGATCTTCTTGTCAGACGGGTTCTCGTTCGGCGGGGTGCAGCCGGCGAGGGCGAGAGCAGCGATGGCAGCTACGCCAACCAGAGCTTTGCGGGAAGAGGTTGCAATCACAGGATGATCCTTCGCTATCGAAAAAGAACGGGTAAAACTACTTTGCACGAGGCGTTGAAGCTTTAACTGAATCATACGGCTCAGCCTTGACGATCGTGACCGAAATCTCGCGACCATTCGGAGCCGTGTAAGTACGGGTCTCGCCCTCAGCGGCACCAACGACGGCGGCGCCCAGCGGGGACTGCTCGGAGTAGGTCTCCAAATCAGCGTTGTCGGTCGACGCAGCGCGGGTACCGATGAGGAACGTCTCGCGGTCCTCCTTGTCGCCGTTGTAGTAGACGTGAACGACGGAACCGATGTGAGCGACACCTTCGACAATGCCGGTGCGCTCGGTGGTGGAGTTGGAGAGGATCTCAGAGATCTGCTTAATGCGAGCCTCTTCCTGATCCTGCTGCTCACGAGCTGCGTCGTAACCAGCGTTTTCCTTCAGGTCGCCTTCCTCGCGGCGCTCGTTGATCTCCGCGGCAATCACCGGACGGTTATCGATCAGCTGCTGGAGTTCGGCCTCCAGCTTGGCCTTCATTTCCGGGGTAATGTACTGCTGCTGGGGTTCAGCCATAGGGGTAACACCCTTCCCTCATACGTAAAACGAGCCCGCAGGCTGCGGGCGAAACTGTGCAGATATACCGCAAAAGATTAGCACATGGTAGTGCGTGGCCCGTGTGCTAGCGGGCGTCGTAAAATTTGCTCTCCGGGTCCATGTAGAACGGCAGATTTTCGGAACAGCCGTAGATGCGGCCGGAAACAAGCGGTTCACGCAGCGGCAGGTCCACCGGGATGCGCTGGTGCTTCTCCCCGCCGGCGGGGAGGATGACCTCGCGGCGACCCACCTCAGCGTGGGAGTAATCCACCGCGGTGACGATGCAATAGGACGGTACCGACGGGTCCTTGCGGGTCACGTCGATCCAAAGCCGTCCGGTTGAGTCGTCGATATGTTCTTGCGAAATAAATTCAGCGGTGACGGGACGGTCCAACCTGTCGATGATCGTTCGGGCGCCGAAGAAGATGAACGCGATGGCGATGAGCACAGCGGCGACTGCGACCACTTTGCCGCTTACGCCGTCGCTCTTGCCGGAGCTATAGCGTTGCGACGGACGGCGCACTGGAGTGGACACGGATGCAACCTCGCAATAACAAGGGGGATAGGGACTTAACTGGGATGGTACTAAGATGTTCCGAAGTTCTAACAACACCCCTACAAAAGTTGGAGAGTACGAGTGGCTGGTCTGCGTCTGATGGCGATCCACGCTCACCCGGACGATGAGTCCTCGAAGGGTGCGGCGACCATGGCGAAATACGCTGCCGAAGGGAACCGTGTGAAGGTGGTGACCTGTACCGACGGACGACGTGGGGACATTTTGAACCCTGCGATGGACCGCCCTGGGGTGCTCGAAAACATGACGGCCGTGCGCCACGAGGAGATGGCGCGTGCCGTCGAGGCGCTTGGTGTGGAACACGTTTGGCTGGGCTACGAAGACTCCGGCTTGCCTGAGGGGGACCCGCTGCCGCCGCTGCCGGAGGGGTCGTTTGCGGTCCAGGACCCGGAAGAGGTTGCGGTGAAGATCGTGGAGGAGATCCGCGAGTTCAAACCGCACGTCATCATTACCTACGACGAAAACGGTGGCTACCCGCACCCGGACCATCTCATGGTTCACGCGATTTCGATGATTGCGTGGGAGAAGGCGGGTGACGCCTCGTTTGCGCCAGAAGCCGGCGAGCCGTGGACACCGCTGAAGCTCTACTACACGCATGGTTTTATCCTCCAGCGCATGAAGCTGCTGCAAGAGGCGTTGTACGAACGCGGTGAGAAGAGCCCCTACGAGCTCATGATCAAGCGCTGGGAGGAAGCCGAGGGGGATGTGTTTGACCGCGTGACCACCCAAGTGGAGTGCGCCGACTACTTTGGACAACGTGAGCAGGCGCTGACTGCTCACGCCACCCAGATCGATCCGGCAGGGGCGTTTTTGGCCAGCCCGGTGGCGGACCAGCAAAAGGTGTGGCCGACGGAAGAATTCGAGCTCGCACGTACCCGGGTGGAGACCACCTTGCCTGAAGATGACTTGTTTGCCGGTATCGATGCCGGTGCTGAGGAGGAGTAGTGTTCGCCAACTTCATCAACGCCGCCGCAACCGTTGATCTGGTCCTGGCGCAGTCGCCGGGGGAGACCCCGGCTGGTCCGGACTTTGGCAAGGCGTCGCCGATTGGGCTGCTGCTGCTTGTCTGCCTCGCGGTCGTTGTCTTGTCGATTGGGTATGCGTTTCACCGGCGTTTCTCCCGGTTCCGTCGTCGTCAAGCATTTGCTGAGGCGCATGGCATTGATCCTTTCGACGAGAAAGCTATCGACGAGGCCATGGCGAAGGCCGGCGTTGCCGACCAGCGTAAGAAGCGCACCTTTTAAGCCCCGCTAGAATCAACGTTGTGTCTGTCCTCTCCAAACTGCGCTACCCGCTGTACCAGCTGTACGAAGCACGACTTAAGCGTGAGCTGCGTGGAAAGAAACGCCCGAAGCACATCGCCGTGATGGCTGACGGGAACCGTCGCTGGGCTCGTGAGTCGGGGTTTAAGGACATTTCCCACGGCCACAGGGTCGGCGGCGCGAAGATCGGTGATTTAGTCCGCTGGTCTGCGGAAATGGACGTCGATGTCCTCACGATCTACCTGCTTTCCACCGAGAACCTTCAGCGCACCTCGGAGGAGGTGGAGCTGCTCTTCGACATCATCTCCGAAGTCATCGAGGACCTCGCCACCGAGGATTACACCTGCCGCGTGCGCTTGGTCGGCCAACTGGACCTGCTGCCGGACGATGTGGCAGCACGCATGCGAGAAAGCGCCGCTACCACTACCGAGAAAGCCGGGCTGACCGTGAATATTGCGGTGGGCTATGGCGGGCGCCAGGAGATCGTGGACGCGGTGCGTGCGCTTATCGACGACACCGCAGCCGCCGGCGCAACCCCCGCCGAAATCAAAGAGGCGGTGACGGTCGACTCGATTGGTGAGCACCTCTACACCAAGGGCCAGCCCGACCCAGATCTGGTGATCCGCACCTCCGGTGAGCAGCGTCTTTCCGGATTCCTGCTGTGGCAGGCCGCGTACTCCGAAATCTGGTTCACGGATACGTACTGGCCGGCGTTTCGCAAGATCGACTTCCTGCGAGCACTGCGCGACTATTCGCAGCGCTCCCGCCGCTTTGGCAAATAAAACCCTGGCGAATTAGAGCTTGCGCATGCGGACGCGCTGAACGGTGTGGTCGTAATCCTTGCGCAGCACAAGCGATGCGCGCACCCGCGTGGGCAGAATGTTTTCCACCAGGTTTGGCAGGTTGATGGACTGCCAGATTTCGCGTGCGGCGTAGGTCGCCTGCGCGTCGTCAAGACCTGCGTAGTGAGCAAAGTGTGCGCCGGGCTCCTGGAAGGCGGTATCGCGCAGTTTGAGGAAGCGCTCGATGTACCAGTGCTCGATGTCGGAGGTCTTGGCGTCGACATAGATGGAGAAGTCGAACAGGTCCGACACCATCAGCGTTGGGCCGGTCTGCAATACGTTGAGGCCCTCCAGAATCAAGATGTCTGGCTGGCGTACCTCGATGTACTCGTCCGGGAGAATGTCGTAGGCCTCGTGGGAGTAGATCGGAGCCTTGACAAGGGGCTGGCCCGATTTCACCTCGGTGACAAATCGCATGAGGTTGCGGCGGTCGTAAGACTCAGGGAAGCCCTTACGGGCCATCAAGCCGCGCTCCTTGAGCACTGCGGAGGGGTGCAGGAACCCGTCAGTGGTGATCAGGTCGACGCGGGGGTGGGAGTCCCAGCGCTGAAGTAGCACCTGCAGCACACGCGCGGTGGTTGATTTGCCTACTGCGACCGAGCCTGCAAGCCCGATGATGAACGGCACATGCCCCGGATCGCCGCCGATGAACGTTTCGGTGGCTTTGGTCAGTTTCTGGCGCGCTCGTACCTGCAGGTGGATCAGGCGCGACAGCGGTAGGTAAATGTCTTCGACCTCTTGCAGATCGAGGCTCTCACCGATGCCTGCGAGTTTGGTGAGCTCATCTTCGGTGAGCACCTGTGGCATGGTGGCACGACGTTTGCGCCAGTCCTCGCGGTGAAAATCGAGGTAAGGCGAAGAATCGACACGTGGCATGGCCCTATTGTTTCACCTTGGATCCTGTGCATGGAATTCGACATAACACCCGGGTTGCTTACATATACTTCGAAGCGGTAACTACGACCGAACGAGAAAGGACCCGGTGGACGTGTCTGAAGATTTCCGTTACCAGGATCTGGCTACTTTTGACCCCGAAGTTCACGCCGCGATTGTCGACGAGCTAGCGCGCCAGCGCAACACCCTCGAAATGATTGCGTCTGAAAACTTCGTTCCGCGCGCCGTACTTGAGGCACAGGGTTCTGTGCTGACCAACAAGTACGCCGAGGGCTACCCGGGCAAGCGCTACTACGGTGGCTGCGAGCACGTGGACGTTGTGGAGACCCTGGCACAGGAGCGTGCCAAGGAAGTCTTCGGTGCAAAGTTTGCAAACGTGCAGCCACACTCCGGTGCGCAGGCGAACGCCGCTGTGCTAATGGCACTGGCGGAGCCGGGTGACACCATCCTGGGCCTGAACCTGGCTCACGGCGGCCACCTGACCCACGGCATGAAGATCAACTTCTCCGGCCGTCTCTACAACGTGGCAGCGTACGAGGTAGAGAAGGACACCCACCTCATCGATATGGCCAAGCTGCGTGAGCAGGCTCGCGAGGTCAAGCCGAAGGTGATCATCGCCGGCTGGTCCGCCTACCCGCGCCACGAGGACTTCGCTGAGTTCCGCTCGATCGCGGACGAGGTCGGCGCCTACCTGTGGGTTGACATGGCCCACTTCGCCGGCCTGGTTGCGGCTGGCCTGCACCCGTCGCCGGTCCCGCATGCGCACGTGGTGTCCTCCACGGTGCATAAGACGCTGGGTGGCCCCCGTTCCGGCTTCATCCTGACCAACGATGAGGAGCTAAACAAGAAGATCAACTCCGCCGTTTTCCCCGGTCAGCAGGGTGGCCCGCTCATGCACGTCATCGCTGCGAAGGCGACCGCGTTCAAGATCGCGGGTATGGAGGAGTTCAAGGACCGTCAACAGCGCACCATCGACGGTGCGAAGATCCTGGCCGAGTGCCTTACCAGCGAGGACGCGAAGGCTGCCGGCATCGACGTTGTCTCCGGCGGCACCGACGTCCACCTCGTGCTGGTGGACCTGCGTAACTCGCCGATGGATGGCCAGCAGGCCGAGGACCTCCTGCACGCCGCAGGCATCACGGTCAACCGCAATGCGGTGCCGTTCGACCCGCGCCCGCCAAAGGTCACCTCTGGCCTGCGTATCGGCACGTCGGCGCTTGCTACCCGTGGCTTCGGCGAGGAGGACTTCCGCGAGGTGTCCGACATCATCGCCGAGACCCTGATCCAGGGCGAGAAGGCTGATATCCCGGCGCTGCGCGCCCGTGTCGAGGCCCTGGCGGAGAAGTACCCGCTGTACCCGGGCCTTGAAGACTGGAAGATGCTCTAGTCGTTCTGGCCGTCGGCGGCGCTTGCGGTGTCGACATTGTGCCCGCGCTGCTCTGCGAGAGCGGCGCGGGCTTTTTGTAGCCAGTCCGGTTGGTCGTCGAGAAGCGCGCGGATTTGCTCCGTGGTCATCGACTGCTCAACGCCGGCTGCTTTCAGCGCGGTCACCGAGATGCCGAGCTTGCGTGCGACCTCGGTACGGGGGTGCGGGCCGTTGAGGCGCAGTTCTTGCAGCCAGGCGGGCGGGTTTTCCTGCAGTTCGCGCAGTTCGGCGTGGGTGATGGCGCCGTCCTGGAACTCCTGTGGAGTGGCGGGAAGGTAGATACCGAGTTTTTTCGCCGCGGTCATCGGCTTCATTGCGGTGCCGGATGGGGTCTGTTCACTCATGCCCAAAACGGTAGCATTACCTGCCATGCTCACCATCGCGTTCGTCACCGGTACTGAACCCGGCAAATGGTTCCGCCGCTATGCCCAAATGTCGGGCGAGGACCCTGCGACATTGCCGTCGGATGATCCGTTTCCCCTCGTCGGCAAGGATGCGGACGCGGCGCTGGTCAGGCTTCCGGACGAGCGGGTCACGGACGAATACCACGTGGTCCGGCTCTACGAGGAGGCCTGGGGCGTGGCAGTGCCAAAGGACTCCGTTTATGCGGAGGTGGGGGAGGTTGATCGCGGGGATCTTGCGGAAGAGATTGTGAATTTCGAGTACGCAGAGCAGACGCTTATCGACGATCTGCGTACCGCCCTTTCCGTTGTCGCCGCAAACGTCGGCATCGCCTACGGGCCGTTGCCGTTGCTGAAGACGCTTGCGAAGAAGCAGATTAAGGCGCTGCCGATCGACCCGGGGGAAGGCGTTAATACCACGACGGTTGCGCTCGTGTGGCGGAAATCGGACGATTGTGACGCTGTCCAGGACTTTGTTGGTATTACGAAGGGGAGAACTCCCAGGTCGTCGCGCAACACATCACACCCCCGATCGGGTGGGAAGAAGACTCGACGTTCGCGCGGTGCCCATAATGGGCGACGCACCTAAATCAACATGAAAGGTATGACAAATTATGTTTTCCCGTAAGATCGCTGCTTCCGCCGCTGCTGTAGCCCTGGCTGCTACCGGGTTAGTTGCGTGCTCTAACGACGACGACACCGCGGCAGAGACCGAGGTTGTGGAGACCACCGCTACTGAGACGAACGTAGAGACTGAGACTGCGGCTGCGAAGACGGAAACCGCTGACGCTTCCGCAACCGATTCCGCGGACTCCACCGGCGCTGCGGGCGAGGGCACCGAGGCGACCGAGGAGATTACAACTGCTGACGGCGGCACCGCAATGGTTCCGGCTGGCGTCGTTGCTGCCATGGATAAGTTTGCTGAGCCGTCCTGGGGCGAGCCGATGAAGGTTGAGCAGGTCGACGAAGGCTGGATCGTTACGTACGACCAGGAGCACTACGTCACCTGGAATGAGAACACCGGTGGCGCACCGACCTGGGGTCAGATTGCCAACGAGTGGATGACCGACGTCAACGTGGATAAGAAGCTGGGCTTCCCGCTGGCTCCGGAGGCTGCTAACCCGGACGAGTCCGGCTGGACCCAGGAGTTCGAGCGCGGCTCCATCAACTGGACCCGTGCTGGCGAAGGCGAGCCGTTCGCCGCGGTGATCACCGAGAAGTAAACCGCGCCCATGTAACGGCGTTCGGCCCGGCCCCATGTGAGGGGCCGGGCCGTTTTCGTTTCCCGGTTAGCTCAAATCTTCCTTGAGTGGGTCTTCCTTGACCGGCAGGAGTATCACGAACGCGATGATAGCCAGCGGCACCATGAGGAGGAACACGGGGGTAAGGCCGTCGTTGTAGCTCGACAGCACGACTTCCTTCACCGGCTGAGGCAATTGCGCCACGCTGCTCGGGGTTAGCGAGTTCGCGGCACCCTCACCGAATTGCTTGCCTAGCGCAGCACCTTCTTCGCCGAGTTTCGCCAGAGCTTCCGGCAGGCGCTCCTCCAGCTTTTCGCGCATGTTGTGAATGAACAACGAGCCGGACAGGGAGGCGCCGATAGCGGAGCCGATCTGGCGGAAGAAGTTGTTCGTCGACGTTGCGGTGCCCACTTGGGCGAGTGGGAACGAGTTCTGCACGATGAGCACAAGAACCTGCATGACCAGACCAAGGCCGAAACCGAAGATGAACATGTAGATCCCGAGCACGGTCAGCGACGTGTCCACGCTCAGCCGAGAGAACAGGAACAGTCCCACGGTGGTAATGAGCATGCCGGACAGTGGGTACATCTTGTAGCGGCCGGTGCGAGAGATGATGAAGCCGACTGCCGTGCCGGTGCCGAGCATGCCGAGCACCATCGGCAGCATCATAAGGCCCGCGTCGGTCGGGGTCAGTTCGTGCACCATTTGCAAGTACGTCGGGAGGTAGGCGAGAGCACTGGTCATCCCGAGGCCAAGCACCGTGCCCGCCAGGGTGGTCAGCACCATGTTGCGGTTGCGGAACAGCCCCATGGGGATCAGCGGGTTAGTCGCGCGCAGCTCGACAATCACGAACAGCACGGCAGCGATCACAGCGATAGCGCTGGTGGCGATGATGGTCGGGGAGGTCCAGTCGTACTGCGTGCCACCCCACGTGGTGGTGAGGATCAGCGACGTGGTGGCCACGATCATCAGCGTGGTACCGATGTAGTCAAAGTTCATGCCCTTGGCGGATCCGCGGCGCAGCTTCAGCACCTTGGTGCATACCGTCATGGCGAGCAGGCCGAGCGGGATGTTCATCCAGAGCGCCCAACGCCAGCCGGGGCCGTCGGTAAACCAGCCGCCGAGGACCGGACCGAGCACCGAGGACACACCAAATACTGCGCCCATCACGCCCATGTACTTGCCGCGCTCGCGAGCAGGAACGACTTCCGCGATGATGGACTGCGAGTTCACCATCATGCCGCCCGCGCCGAGGCCTTGGATGGCGCGGCCGATGATGAGCAGCTCCATCGTGTTAGCAAAGCCGCCGATGGCGGAGCCGATTACGAACAGGCCGATGCCGGTGATGTAGAGCCACTTGCGGCCCAATACGTCGCCAAGTTTGCCGTTGATGGGCATCGCGATGGTCATCGTGACCAAGAACGAGGAGATGACCCAGCTCATGTGGTCCACGCCGCCGAGGTCACCAACAATGGTCGGCAGGGCCGTGGCGAAGATCATCTGGCCCAGCGAACTCATCAGCATGGTCAGCAGCAGGGCGGCGAACACGACGCCGACGTTCGGGGGAGTGGCTTGAAGTGGGTGGCGTCCCGCGCGGTTGTCTACCATGTCATGTCCTTTGCGTAATTCGTGATGTCTTTGGCGTATTCGATGAGCAGCTCGATTGGGTCTCCTTCATCAGGCGGTGCCCAGAGGTACCTGGTCACGACCCCTTGAAATAGCACGACGATGAATAGTGCTTCCGCCTCCAGCGATCCCGAATGCTTGCGGTCCTGCGGGAAGGTTTCAAAGTGGGCGCGGAGGGCGCGACCAATTTCGGTGAGGAATCCGCGCTTTCGGGCGGCTTCGGCGTGCATCAAGCCCGGGTTGTTCTCCAGTAATTGACGACGACACTTCGCCGCCGGACCATCAAACGTGCCCGGCTCAACCACGATGGAACGAATGACAAGCTCCAGCACGTTGTCGCTCTGGGTCGTGCGGATCGCGTCCAGCGCGTCCTCGTCGAGGGTGAACGGAAACGATCCCAAGATCGCCTCGTCCTTAGATTCCACATAGTTGAAGAAGGTTCGCCGGGAGATGCCTGCCTCGCGGCAGATGTCGTCGACGGTGACGTTGTCGTAGCCACGCTTGTCGACAAGCGCCGCCGCCTCGTTGCGGATGCGCTTTAGCGTCTCGCGGCGCTTCTGTTCCCGAATTCCCTCATTTTGCACGGGGTGCAATATTACACCCGGTGCATGTTAAGGCAAACCGGCGGAGAGTTCCCCTTCTACCAGCGCTTTTTCGCCTTCAAAGTACGTCAGTTTCACAATCCCGGGCTCTTGCTTTTCGACGACCCACCGCCCCGAACCATCCCCACACGGCTTCGTCAACGGCACCGACGCACCGTCCTCACCGATCAGTGCGGTGCATCCGGTCAACGGATACGTCACCGACGCGGTCCCACCACCGAACGTGGCCACCGCCGGCCAGGCCTTCACTTTCGCGTTTTCCTCCAGGCTGTTCAGGGTGCCGGTGTAGGTGCCGGTGGGGGAGGTGGAGTCGTCGTCACGCAACTGCGGTTGTGCCGTCACCGTGACGGTTTCGGGCACCTCGTTGGTCGGCTCCGGCTTCGGGTTGGCGTACCAATATGCCGCAGCGAGCGCGACGCCGATCACGGCGACAATCAGCGCAAGCACGCCACCGACGACCCACGGCTTGTTCGGGCCACCGGCGGTGCGCAGCTCGGAGAAAGAATCAGGCATGAAAAAGCCCCCAGCATGTTGAAGTGAAGTGCTGGGGGCAGATTCTAGCTAGGTGCGAGCTACGGCCTAGTTTCGGTCGGTGTTGGCCATGGACAGCACATCGAGGCGCTTGTCCAGCTCCTCCTCGGTGAGCTTCTCACCATCGACGAAACCAAGGTCGATGGTGGCCTGACGGATGGTGATGCCCTCCTTGATCGCATGCTTAGCAATCTTGGCTGCGTTCTCGTAACCAATTGCAGAGTTCAGCGGGGTCACGATCGACGGGGAAGACTCGGCAAGCTCGCGCATGTGCTCGACGTTCGGCTCGATGCCGTCGACAAGCCTGGTGGCGAACTGACGGGAAGTGTTCGCCAGCAGGCGGGAGGACTCGAGCACGTTGCGTGCCATCATCGGGATGAACACGTTGAGCTCGAACTGGCCCTGGGTGCCGCCGAACGCAACAGCAGCGTCATTGCCAATGACCTGCGCGGACACCTGCGTAGCGGTCTCGCACAGCACCGGGTTGACCTTGCCCGGCATGATCGAGGAACCCGGCTGCAGATCCGGCAGGTGGATCTCAGCGAAACCAGCCAGCGGGCCCGAGCCCATCAAGCGGATATCGTTAGCAATCTTGTACAGGGAAACCGCCACGGAACGCATCGCGCCGGAGAACTCTACCAGGCTGTCGCGGTTCGCCTGCGCCTCAAAGTGGTTCTTTGCCTCGGAGAGCTCATCCAGGCCGGTGAGCTTCTTGAGCTCCTCGGTAACCTTGCCGCCGAACTCAGCCGGAGTGTTGATGCCGGTGCCCACAGCGGTGCCGCCAATGGCCAGCTCGCCCAGACGGTGCAGGGTCGCCTCGACGCGCTCGACACCCAGCTCGATCTGGCGTGCGTAGCCGGAGAACTCCTGACCCAAGGTGACCGGGGTGGCATCCATCAAGTGGGTGCGGCCCGACTTCACAACCTCGTGCCACTCCTTCGCCTTCTTCTCCAGGGACTCCTGGAGCACCTTCAGCGCCGGGATGAGATCGTTTGCGGCAGCCTCGGTGGCAGCAACGTGAGTAGCGGTCGGGAAGGTGTCGTTAGAGGACTGGCCCATGTTCACATGGTCGTTCGGGTGAACCTCAACACCATTCGCCTTCGCGATGGACGCGATGACCTCATTGGTGTTCATGTTCGACGAGGTGCCGGAACCGGTCTGGAACACATCGATCGGGAACTGGTCGTCGTGCTTGCCGTCCGCAATCTCCTTCGCAGCAGCGATGATCGCGTCCGCCTTCTCAGCGTCCAGCTTGCCCAGGTCCTTGTTCACCTGAGCACACGCAGCCTTCAGCAGACCAAGTGCGCGAATCTGCTGGGCCTCAAGGCCGCGGCCGGAGATTGGGAAGTTCTCCACAGCACGCTGCGTCTGGGCGCGCCAGAGAGCGTCGACGGGCACCTTGACCTCGCCCATCGTGTCATGTTCGATGCGGTATTCCTGATCAGCCATGATTGTCCTTTACTTCTGTCCCATGCACGCCACGCACGCTAAAGTGCGCTCGTGCCTTTCCAAAGATCGATTATGCCCCAGATAACAAAAATGAGGAGCTGTAATGTCTGAAAACCGGACACAAAAGGCCCCCGCATTGAGGGATGCGCTGGTGGCGTTGGCAGCAATGGCCACTATGTACGCCCTTTTGGCGGGACAAGGTCTGCTGTTGGTGCACGCGAACGTGTCCCGCACCGTCGCGATCAGCATGCTGCCCCTCGCGGTTCTCATTGCCATCGTTGTGCCCTTGGTGCTGCTTATCCGCTACATGAAAAGTCGCGGACTCGAGCTGGGGTTTACGCGGCTAGGGAGTCGAGGCTGGCATGTGCTGTGGCAAGTTCCGGCAGTGATCGTCGGGGCGGCTGCATCGAGCGCTATCGTCGGCTCGCTGATCGGGATGGAACCAGGCGGAGGCTCAACCGCAGATGACTTAGCCAAAGATGCCGGAAGTGTGGCGCCGGTGCTCATCTTGCTTGCCAGTTATCTGCTGCTCGGGCCAGTGATTGAAGAGATTGTGTTCCGCCGTGTGCTCATGGGCTACTTTGACACGCACATGCCGGCAGCAGCGAGCGTGCTGCTCACCTCCGCCATCTTTGCTGCAGCCCATATCGCGCCACCCGTGATCGTCTACACATTCTTCTGCGGCATCGGCCTCGCACTGGTCGCAAGGTTCCACGGCAGCATCACCGCGAGTTTCATCGTGCATGTAGCCAACAACTTCGCGGCTAGCGCAGCAGTCATTGGAGCCTTGTTCTAGAACGACAAAGCCCCGCACTCTTCGCTGAGAAGGCGCGGGGCAAAAGTCAGGTTCTACTTGGTTGGCTCGGAGTAATCGACCACCGAGTAGTCCTGCAGCTTGGCCAGCTGGTGCTGGGATTCGACGTAGCGCACGGTGCCGGACTTCGAACGCATCACCAGCGAACGGGTGGTGGCGCCAGACTTGCGGTAGGTCACGCCACGCAGCATGTCACCGTTGGTCACGCCGGTAGCGGCGAAGTAGCAGTTATCAGAGGTGACCAGGTCGTTGATGCCAAGGACACGATCCAGGTCGTGGCCAGCGGCGAGTACCTTCTCGCGCTCCTCGTCGGACTGCGGGGCTAGCATGCCCTGGATGTCGCCCCCGAGGCACTTCAGCGCACATGCGGTGACAACACCTTCCGGGGTGCCGCCGATGCCCATGGCGATGTCGATGGAGCTGTTGTCCTGAGCGGCAGCAATTGCGCCGGCAACGTCGCCGTCCATGATGAAGCGAACCTTGGCGCCGGCGGCACGGATTTCCTCGACAAGCTTGTCGTGGCGCGGACGATCCAGCACAACAACCGTGATGTCAGCCGGACGAACGCCCTTCGCCTTTGCAACCGACTTGATGTTGTCCTCTACGGAAGCGGTGATATCAATCGCTCCGACCGCCTCCGGGCCAACCGCGATCTTGTTCATGTAGAACGCGTCCTGCGGGTTAAACATGGAGCCACGATCCGCGGCAGCAATGACAGAAATCGCGTTCGGGCGACCCTCTGCCATCAGACGGGTGCCATCTACCGGGTCAACGGCGATATCCACCGCAGCACCACGGCCGGTGCCAACCTGCTCGCCGTTGAACAGCATCGGGGCCTCGTCCTTCTCGCCTTCGCCGATCACGATCACGCCGTCCATCTCCACGGAGTTGATCATCTTGCGCATCGCGTTCACGGCGGCGCCGTCGCCCTCGTTCTTCTGTCCGCGACCCACCCAACGACCGGAGGCGAGCGCTGCTGCCTCCGTCACACGGACGAGCTCCATTGCTAGGTTGCGGTCAGGGACAAGATCAGACTGTTCAGTCATCGCGGGGGCCTTCCTCCAGAGGACAAAAATCGACCCCTCTATTCTGGCACTTCCACACGCCGAAGTGTTGGTATCGCCCACCTTTACGGGGGAGAAGCCCGCCCGTTCTGGGGTGCAGGTGGCTCATGACATACTGAAACGCGTGGCAAACGACAAGAAACCCCGCATCTTCCAAAACGGCCGAGACATGGCAATCAACGCCGTGCTCATTGTGGTGCTCATGCTCGTCGCTGTCGGCGCGACCGGGCTGTGCTCCTTCAACCCCGGCGCCCCAGAATCCGGCCCCGTGCAGGAGGTCGACGCAGAAGCGTTCCTCGACCTCGAGGCGCGTGCGGTGAACTACCCGGTGCGCTACCCGCAGATGCCAGAAGGCTGGACCACCAACTCGGCGCGCCGCAGCATGCTTGCCGGCAACTCGGCACCCGTCGTCGGGTGGGTCACCCCGAACCGTGGCTACCTGCAACTCACCCAGACTGGCGTCGATAAGGATGCGGCGCTCCAAGCCTCCAACGCCGACAACCGCATGCTCGATCGCACAGTGCGTATCGACGACACCGACGTCGAGGTCTACACCAGCGACGAACGCGAGGTCCGCGACCTGTGGATTGTGGACGCCGGCGACGCACGCTTCGTCGTCACCGGCGCAGGCAGCACGGACGAGTTCGAAGAGCTCATCAGCGCAGCGCTGAAGGCTACTCCGATCACACCCCAGTAGCTTCTAGTACTTACTGCTCAGGAGCCTGCCCGCTGACCTGACGGGTGCTGATGGCTTCTTCGACGCGCTTCGAAGCGCCGTCGAGAAGCACCTCGCACCGCTTCGCCAGCGCCTCACCGCGCTCCCAATACTTCAACGACTCGTCCAAACTCATCTGGCCGAGCTCCAAAATCTTCACCGTCTCCACAAGCTCATCGCGAGCCTGCTCGTAGGTCAGCGTCTCCGGGTCCGGGAAAGCATTGTCGTTCGCCTGGCCGGATCCAAACGTGTTGTCTGTCATGAGTGTTCCTTAAACGTTCTTAGTTGACTTCAGCTGGTTGCATTAATCAGCGGGAGTGGTGGACATCGAAGCGGCGGTAATCGAGCCATCGCCGACACGGATACGCAGCTGCGCGCCGGGCTGAGCCTGATCAATAGAGGTCACAACCTCAGGGCCAGAGTGGTCGCGCGGAACCACCTGCACCACGGCATAACCACGGGCCAAGGTTGCAGAGGGGCCGAGCGCCGACACCTGCGCGCGCAACGCCGAGACCTGCTGGTTCTCACGCTGCAGCACATGGGAAATGTCGCGGCGGATCAACGCCTGGGCGCGCTCCACTTCCTCGCGGCGGCGCGTGATCGCCATCATCGGATCCGCTAGGGCAGGACGGGTGCGAATCGACGCGAGGCCGTTTCGTTCCCGCTGCACCCATCCGCGCAGGGCGGCGGACATGCGGGCACGTGCTTCGTCGATAAGCGCACGCTCCTGCACAACATCCGGCACGGCACGCTTCGCAGCATCGGTCGGGGTGGCGGCGCGAACATCCGCCACATTGTCCAGCACCGGGTTATCCGGCTCGTGGCCAATCGCCGAAATGACAGGTGTGCCAGCGGCCGCCACCGCGCGTTGCAGGGCCTCCTCCGAAAACGGCAACAAGTCCTCAACCGAACCGCCGCCGCGGGCGATGATGATCACCTCCACGTCCGGATCGCGATCCAGCACTTGCAGTGCCTCGATCACCGCAGGCACGGTCGTCGGCCCCTGTACCGGCGTGTTGATGATCTCGAAGTTCACCTGTGGCCAACGTCCCTGCGCCACCGTGACCACGTCACGCTCAGCAGCCGAACCACGCCCCGTGATCAGGCCAACCTTTTTCGGAAGGTAGGGCAGCGGGCGCTTGCGTGCCGGATCGAACAGGCCCTCGGCCGCCAACTGCTTGCGCAACGCCTCAATGCGCGCCAGCAACTCGCCCGCGCCAACGTGGCGGATCTCCGCCACCTTCATCGAAAACGAGCCGCGGCCTTGATAAAACGTCGGCTTACCGTATGCGACCACGCGGTCGCCGTCCTTCAACGGCACAGCCATGCCGGTCAGTAACGACGTCTCCGCCGTCAACTGCACCGAAACCTGCTCCTGCGTGTCCCGCAACGTCATATACGACAGCCGCCACGACGGCTTCGTATTAATCTGCGTGAGCTGACCCTCAATCCACAACCAACCCAGCCGGTCGATCCAACTCTTCACGGAGTTATTGAGCTTGGCCACAGACCACGGCGTTTCCGGCGTGCTCTTCGGCGGCGCACTCTGCGCACCTTGCACACCTTGTGTTTCTGTCACGCGATGCTCCTTTCTCCCCAGTTCTTCTGCCAGGTAAACAGTACCCGGCGGGCACGATTTACCCGCCTACTGTTTTTGACGCAGATTCGTTAGGGTTGGTTCCATGACTGATCAGGGTAAGAAAGTGCTACTCGCGTCCCCACGCGGATACTGTGCAGGCGTGGATCGCGCCGTGGAGACCGTAGAAAAGGCGCTGGAGAAGTACGGCGCCCCCGTCTACGTGCGCAAGGAGATCGTGCACAACAAGTACGTGGTGGAGACGCTGCAGGACCGCGGCGTGATCTTTGTCGACGAAACCGACGAGGTCCCCGAAGGATCCCACCTCGTGTTCTCCGCCCACGGTGTGTCGCCCGCAGTGCGCGAATCCGCCAAGGAGCGCAGCTTGCACACCCTCGATGCATCCTGCCCGCTGGTGACTAAGGTGCACAACGAGGCGAAGCGCTTCGCCCGCGACGGCTACCACATCCTGCTCGTCGGCCACGAAGGCCACGAAGAGGTCGAAGGCACCGCAGGTGAGGCTCCGGACATCACCCACCTCGTCGACGGCGTCGACGGCGTCGACCGCCTGCCGGACTTCCCGGAGGGGCAGAAGCTGGTGTGGCTGTCCCAGACGACGCTGTCTGTCGACGAGACCATGGAGATCGTCAACAAACTGCACGAGCGTTACCCGAACTTGGAGAACCCGCCGAGCGACGACATTTGTTACGCCACCCAAAACCGCCAGGCCGCGGTGAAGAAGATCGCGCCGCAAAGTGACCTGGTCATCGTGGTCGGCTCCCAGAACTCGTCCAACTCGAAGCGCCTCGTCGAGGTCGCGCTCGAGGCCGGCGCGCAGGAGTCCCACCTGGTCGATTACGCCCACCAAGTCGACGATGCCTGGTTCGAGGGTGTCAACACCGTTGGCGTGACCTCTGGCGCCTCGGTGCCGGACATCCTCGTGCGCGAACTGCTCGACTATCTGGGGGAGAAGGGCTACGGCGACGTGGAAGAGATCACCACCACCGTGGAGACCATCACCTTCTCGCTGCCGCGCGAACTGCGCCTGCCGCGCCGCGAGGCACCGCTCGAGGCATAAACCCCGCCGAGAACGACCAAAGGCCTTGCCCCGTTGACATCGGGACAAGGCCTTTAGCCTTTGTACAAGTCCTCGCCGAGGCGGTGAACCGCACGTGAAGAACCACCGGTTTCTCCGGATCTACGCGAGCCACTCGCATTTGCCTTGCGACGACGCGCCCCCTCCGACTTCGCCCGCTCCAACAACTCCTGCACAGGAACCGACCGAGCCTGCTCGCGAGCCCTCCGCCCTTGAGAATTTGTGCGACGGTTGCTGCGGTTCTGCGAGGTCCGCTGGGCGGTTTCGCGTCGGCGAATCGCATCGTTTTGCCGACGGATCAGTCGCAGCCGCACCGCAGCGATAAGCAGCGAGCCCGCGGTGGTGAAAAACAGCACCGGGAAGTACTCCGCCACCGGGTACGCGATACCGAGCAGTGCAGTCTTAGCGCTCGCGCCGCCAGCCGACAGGCTCTCGCGCGACATGAAGTAACCCGTGGCCACCAGCGCGGCGACAAACATTAATGGTGCGCTCGTCACCGTCAGGGAAAGCCCCTTCGGGTTCACCAACGTGGTCACCACGATGACCGCGAGGGCATACAGCGCAAGAAACGGCCACGAAATTACACCTGCGGACAGCGACAGCAGCACGCCGGTGAACAGGGCGGCGAACACGATGCCGAGGCCAGACCCCGTCGGCAACCCAACAAAGGTGGCGGACGTAGGGGAATGGCTCCGGCTCGAAAGATGTGACACGCTGACGCAGCTTACCTGTCATTGTCCTCCGCCATGTGCCGGGCACGCGTTGAAACCGGATTCAGCTCGGGCGCCTGCTCCCGCCGTACGGGAACGTTGGCCTCCTCAAGCTTGCGGGCCGTCACCATTACGCGGGAATCCATCGACGCCAACGTGGCGTTGTATGCCTCAACTGCCTTCTCCAATGAGGCGCCGACTTTGTTGTAGTGGCGGGCCATCGTCGATAAACGCTGATGCAGTTCCGCACCGAGGCGCTGCACCTCCTTCGCGGACGCGTTGATAGCTTCCTGCCGCCACCCCAGCGCCACTGTGCGTAGCAGCGCAAACAGTGTGGTCGGGGTGGCGATGACCACGTCGCGCGAAAATGCATAGTCAAGCAGTTCCGGATCGAGCCCGAGCGCGGCATCCAAAAACGGGTCCGCCGGAACGAACAACACAACAAACTCCGGGGTGGGTTGAAACGCCTCAATGTAGGCCTTGCCCGACAACGTATCCACATGCGAACGCAACAAATGCGCATGGCGACGCAGGTGGGCCTCGTGCTCCTCAGGATCGTCCGTGTTCAGCGCGTCGAGGTAAGAGCCGAACGGAACTTTCGCGTCCACCACGATGTTTCGGCCCTGGGTGAGGCGGATGATCATGTCGGGGCGGACCCGGGTGTCGTCGATACGCATGTGCGCCTGCGTATCAAAGTCGACATGTTCGAGCATGCCTCCGAGCTCCACGACGCGCTCCAGCTGCATCTCGCCCCAACGCCCGCGCGTCTGCGGGGAGCGCAGCGCAGTGATGAGTTGATCGGTGCGGTCACCGAGGCGCGCGGAGGTGCGCCCGATCGCCTGCACCTGCCCTGCGATTGCCGACGACGCCACCGCCTGCTGCTTATCCATCGCATCAATCTGCTCACGCATGTCCTTCAACGCGCGAGCGACGGGGCGAAGATCCTGCGGCGGCGCCGGCTGTGGCGCAGAGCGGCGAAACCACGCCACGCCGGTGAACACCCCGACGATAAACCCGGTGAGGAGACCCGTTGCAAGGATGAGAAAGACCGTGGAGGTTTGCATGCCGGAGATCTAACCACCCCGGCACGACACACTACTCGTCGGGTTCGCTTTTATGTTCGAACTCCCTGCGGCGCAAGATGGTGCGATTGCCTACCTCGCGCAACTTCTTCAAGCTGTTCGACGCGAAGTGGGGCGACTCCTTGTCCTCATCACCTTCTTGCACGTCCTCTTCGGGGGTCTGCGGAGCGTTCACCCAGTCACGCTCGCCACGCCACGCCTCGCGCTTGTGTACAGACTCGGCCTCGTCGATTTCCGCAATGAGCTTGCCTTCCGGAGTGGCGAAGGTGAGGTCCTCGGCACGGACCTCGCCGGCGTTGATGCGCAGGATATCCAGCACGTAGCGGTACACCACAGCAATCATCGCCGCCGCTGGTACCGCGAGGAAGCCGCCCATGAGGCCGAAGAGGCCGCCGCCGACGGTCACGGAGATCAGCACGATCACCGGGTGCAGGTTCATCGCCTTGGACTGCAGCAGGGGAGAGAGCACGTTGCCCTCAAGCTGCTGGGTGGCCAGGACGATGCCGAGCACGATCAGGGCCTTGGTGAACCCGAGCGTGACCAGTGCGATCAGGACCGCCAGCGCGCCCGCGACCACCGCACCGACGATCGGGATGAAGCCTGCAACGAACGTAATAATCGCAAGCGTGAACGCCATGGGAACGCCGACGATGGCAATGCCGATGCCGATCACCAGCGCATCGATGAGGGAACACACCGCCTGCGCCCTGATGAAGCCCGACAGGGTGTTCCAAGCGCGGGTCAACAGTTCCGTGAAGTGGAGTCCCGTGCGTCCGCCCGTCGCGCCGCGCAGCCACGGCAGGAAGCGGTGGCCGTCCTTCAGGAAGAAGAAGGTCAGCACGAACAGCACCATCAGCGTCACCGACAGGCCTGCCGCGGTGTTGATGCCGGAGAACACGCCACCGGCGATGGCGCCGGCCTGGTTCTGGACCCACCGCGTGATTTCGTCGACACCCTCGTTCAGGTTCTCCGGATTCACGTTCAGCGGTGGACCCTGCGCCCACAACTGCAGGCGCTGCACACCCTCGAGCGCCTGGATGTACAGCAGCCGCGATTGGCCCACAATATCGGGGGCGACGATCATGCCGAGGGCTGCCAGCACGCCGAAGAACAGCAACATGGTCACCATGGCCGCGATGCCGTCGGTGAACTTATGGTTGCGCAGCCAGCTCGCAACCGGGGCAAGCACCGTGCACACAATCAGCGCGAGCACCGCAGGCAACACGCCGACCCAAAAGGCGCCGATGAGCTTGCCGATTGCGAAGAAAAACAGCGCGATGACCAGCAGGCGCAGCGTAAACTTCGCCCCGGAGGAAACCCAGGCGTTAAACACCACGATGCGATCGACGCGGTCGTCGCGCTTGTCTGCAGTCTGATTCGGAGCGGTCACGCGAACTATTGTGCCCCACTGCACATTGCTTTGCGACGAACCCCTCACAACCAGCGCCACAACGTGGGATAGGATGGAGCGCCGTGAGCCTTACTCTTGGAATTGTCGGTCTGCCCAACGTCGGTAAATCCACCTTGTTTAATGCGCTGACGCGCAACGAGGTGCTTGCCGCTAACTACCCGTTCGCCACCATCGAGCCGAACATCGGCCTGGTGGAGCTGCCGGATCCGCGCCTGGATCGGCTGGCGGAGATCTTCGACTCGGAGCGCGTGCTGCCAGCAACCGTGTCCTTCGTGGACATCGCCGGCATCGTCAAGGGCGCGTCCGAGGGCGAGGGCATGGGTAACGCCTTCTTGGCCAACATCCGTGAGGCGGACGCGATCTGCCAGGTGGTGCGTGCGTTTTCCGACGACAACGTCATCCACGTCGACGGCCAGGTCAACCCGTCCTCGGACATCGACGTGATTAACACCGAGCTGATCCTCGCGGACCTGCAGACCATCGAAAAGGCCCTGCCACGCCTGGAGAAGGAAGGCCGCAAGGACAAGGACGTCGCCGACCAGGCCGAGGAGGCTAAGAAGGCCCAGGCCATTCTCGAAGACGGCCGCACCCTCTTCGCCGCCTCCAAGACCGGCGATATCGACCTGGCACTGCTGCACCACCTGCACCTGATGACCGCCAAGCCGTTCCTCTACGTCTTCAACTCCGACGAAGCCGTGCTGACCGACGAGGCGAAGAAACAGGAACTGCGCGAACTCGTCGCCCCGGCCGAGGCTGTGTTCCTCGACGCCCAGACCGAAACCGAGCTGCTCGAACTTGACGACGAAGACGCAGCCGAGCTCCTCGCCGCCGTCGGCCAAAACGAACCAGGTTTGAAGACCCTGGCCAAGGCCGGCTTTGACACCCTCGGCCTGCAGACCTACCTCACCGCAGGCCCGAAGGAGGCTCGCGCCTGGACCATCCACAAGGGGGACACCGCCCCGAAGGCCGCAGGCGTGATCCACTCCGACTTTGAAAAGGGTTTCATCAAGGCCGAGATCGTCGGCTTCGAAGACCTGGACGCGCTCGGCTCCATGGCCGAGGCCCGCGCCGCCGGCAAGGTCCGCCAGGAAGGCAAGGACTACGTCATGGTCGACGGCGACGTGGTCGAGTTTCGTTTCAATGTAACCTAAATACGCTATGAATAGCGTATGACTACACGCGCTGCTATTTACCTCCGTATCTCGTTAGATGCTGCCATGGACGGCCTCGCCATCGACCGGCAGCGTCAGGACTGCGAAGCCCTCGCCGAGCAACGCGGCTGGGACGTCGTGCATACCTACGTCGATCAATCGATCTCTGCATCAAAGAAGGACGTGGACCGTCCCGACGAATCGGTGCCATACTTCGACTGTGACCGTCAACGGCAGAACGCAACGAAGCATCAACACCCGCGGCGGCCAGAAGTCGATCGCCGAGCTTTCGGCAACGAATTTGCCGGGCACTAAGGACAGCTACTACTACAACTTCTGCTAGAACTCATGCGCATTCGACCCCTAGTACTTGGGCTTTTGAGCCTACTTCTTGCTGCAGTCATCGCGACTACTGGGTGGCTGCTGACAGCCCTGGTTGACTCCACCAAGCCCTTGTCCTTAGGGGTCGAATCAACCTTTAGTCTTGACTACGTCGAGCCTAAGACTTCACTCGCGGAGGAACTTGAGTCAGACTACGCACCGACGGTAATCCGTAACTCACTGGTTTCATTGGCCGAGCAGAACGGCTACTCCATCTACCGGCTGACTGGCACCGATGACGCAAGCGGGACTTCCCACGAGGTTTTCATCCCGCTGGAGCAAAATTATCCAGCACCGGAACGCATTCCCCGGCTCAACCGGCCGGATGCCTTGAGCCAAGCGTCCAGTGAGCTTGGGTCGCTGGATTACCACGGTGACTACGTCTTGGTTCCCAAAGCAACGGGTGGCAATGCGAACCACTTCTACGAATCGGCCAGGAATGACGGGCTCAGGCTAAGCGAAAAGACGCAGTTCCTTCACCTCATCCAATCGGTCGTATTCCGCCTGCCCGCGTTGGTGGCGATCCTGTTTCTATTTGTCGTTTCCCTTTTTGCCCTGGTATTTGTTCTTCGGGTTTCCGGTCTTAGATTGGCAGCGCTGCGCACAATAAATGGCGGGCACCGCAGTCAAAAAGGCAATTGGCGGCAATGGGCCTTTGTCATCCTCCCACACCTAGTTCTCATTGGCCTTGCGAGTACATTCCTCGCCCGCCAAGGAAGCTATTCTTTTGCTTTCCTGTTCCTCAGGTTCTACGCCGCCGGGATAGGCTTGGCCCTGGCCACCACCGGTTTGGCCGTAGCCGTCACCGCCCCATTGTTGCGCCGCGCAGTAGCGCTGCTGGGGCAGCGTGCCCCCGCAGAGAAGGCGGCGGGAAAAGCGCTGAAAGTAATTTCGGTCTTTACCTGCGTGACCTTTGTAGCAGCGGGTCTTAGCTCAGCGGCTGCGCTCCGCTCCTACCAGCAGGAATCCGAGGCCCAGCAGACCTGGAAATCTCTCGCGGAGTTTGGAGCCTTGCATTTTTCAGCCAACTTCGACGGCCCTGCTGGCCGCGCGGAAGGAGGCGAGCTCTTGCCGCCCAGTGTGCAGCAGAACTTCCGCGACTTCGCGCTCAGCTGGGAACGGGAGCACGGGGCTGTCCTCAGCCATACTTTGCCGAAAGAAGGTACCGGTGTGCCGGACTCCTGCCCCGTGGCACTTGCTAACCGCCAATGGCACGATCTGCAGGATTATCAGTTCCGTCCCGGAGACGACAACCACTCGGTCGACTATTCCGCAGCCCAAGAGCATTTCGCAGCTTCCGTGGATCTGTGGGCTCAGGAATCCGGCGACCTGCTCCTTAAGTCTGCGCAAATTGGTCCGGTCAGTGCCGATCATGCGGTCGGATTCATTAGTGGAACAATGTCGGGGGAACTGGTTCCCGGCGATTGTTTTTACGTGCTTGAAACGGACGATCTATCCGGCTTCGACGCAGACTTCCTAAGCTCCACAGCTTCGAGTGAAAATTTGCTCTTCGCGGATTTCTCGGAACTGGGTCCAGAACTTACCGCTGCCGGCCTCGAAGGCTACGTGTACCCGGTACGCGCGGCCGATCGCGGTCTGGCCGAACTAGTAGCCAGCACGGCGCTGTTCTGGCTGAATATCCTGAGCGTCCTCGGAGCTTTGCTCGCCACGCTTGCGGCCTTGATAGTCCAGGCGCGCATCCAGCTCCGAGTTCACCGTCGCCTCCTGGTACTCCTCCACAGCGCTGGGCAATCACCGGACAAAACGATGTGGCGACTATTCAAAAGCCAACTGGTCAGCCTGACAGTTGTCGTCATATTGTCCGTCCTGGCTCCGCTACTGCTTCCCAACCCGTTCCTCTACACCTTCACCGCGCTAAGCTGCCTTGTCTTAATCGTCTACCTCGGTTTTGCCCGTCTCAGTATTTCTCAGCACATGTCCGCCTCCCCTAGGAGTCACAATGTCATTGGCTAGCCCCAATCAGTCCCCCACTCTGCCGCCGGAGATTTCCACCTCTCATCTCTGTCTCGCCGCGGAGTCGACTTTTTCTGTGGGGCGCAGCACGCGGATGGTGAAGAAGTCCCTCGTGGAAAATGCAACGTTTTCCCTACCCGGGCCAGGCTTTGTCGCCATCTGTGGAGCCAGCGGTTCCGGAAAGACTTTGCTGCTCAACACCTTGGCCGGGCTCCTGCCGCCGGCGGACGGCCTCCTCCGGATAGACGGTGAGAATGCCTCCGCGTGGAGGATGAAGCGGAGGCGGAGATTCTGGCGAGAACGCGCAGCGATAATCCACCAAGACCACGGAATCATTCCCGAACTAAGCTGCGAAGATAACCTCACCCTCGGACTATCCAGGAAGCAATACTCCAAAGAAGAATTGCTGCACTCCCTCGGCGAAGTCGGTCTTGATGTCCCCTTCGACGGGCCGGCAGCTATTCTCAGCGGAGGCGAGCAGCAGCGGCTGGCGATCGCCCGAGCCCTGCTCCGCGGCGCGGCTTATGTGTTCGCTGACGAGCCGACCGCCTCCCTCGACCCCACTAACCGCGACCAAGTTATCGCGCTCCTGCGGCGAGCTGCGGACGGGGGCGCACTCGTTCTGGCCGCCACGCACGATGCCGCAGTTATTGCTGCCGCTGACAGCACCTTGCGCATCAATGATCGCCAGGTCACAGTCTCCGGCTCTGCGCGGGATTAAATCGCGATGCCCGCGGCCTTGGCCACCTTCCGGTACCCGGCCGCATGGTCCGCGACGCTGGCGTGGGCGTTGAGTCCGCTGGGGTTGTCGAGCACGGGCCTGACCCCCGGAAAGTAGACACGTCGGGGGTTAGCTATGCTGCTTGGGCCAGCGTAGCTGATGTGAGTGCTTCGAAGTCATTGGGGGCTAGAAAGTTGCACCAGGAGTGCCGTCTGCGGGTGTTGTAGCGCATGCACCACCGGAAGACTTCTTGGCGACTGATGTCGAAGTGGTCGGGTTTTAAGTTCAATGTTAGCTAAGGGCCTTATTAAAAGCGTTTGGCAACACGCGCTCCTATTTACCTTCGTATCTCGCGAGACGCTGACGTGGATGGCCTCACCATCGACCGGCAGCGTCAGGACTGTGAAGCCATTGCAAAGCAGCGTGGCTTGGACGTTGGACATAGGACATAACTACGTCGATCAGTCCATTTCCGCGTCAAAGAAGAATGTGGCTCGCCCCGACTACGACGCCATGGTGGCATCCTTTGAACGCGGCGAAATCGACGCGATCATCTGCTGGGACCTCGAACTACCCGCCCCACGTCGGTGGGTAGTCCGATCAGTCGGACAAAACTACTCCCGCACCACAGCGTAATAAGGGGTGCACCTTAAAAACATCCGGAGGTGGGGGTAACTCCCCCTCGTTGCCCAGAGACAAAATACGCCAGTGGCGTCTGTACGACGAGCCGAAGGTAGGACAAATTCCAATCCAGAGAGGTCTTGCACTGTTGCGGTGCGGTTGTCTTCTTTCTCACCGTATTGGACCCTGCGAAATTAATTGGATACGATAGGCCCATGTTGATTTCAGGTTCCGTTTTCATGCGGCCGCCCACCAGCCGCTAAGGCGGTTTTCTCCCTCCCGCAGGTTAGAAACCGCTCCGGTCCTTTAGCCGGGCGGCTATTTGTCATGCCCGGCTCCCTTTCAAATCCAAGGAGCACACCTGATGTCTGCATACGGACACGGCCGTCACGAGCATGGCCAAAATTTTCTCACCAACCACAAGATCATCAACTCCATCATCGACCTTGTGAAACAAACCTCCGGCCCCATCATTGAGATCGGGCCAGGAAGCGGTGCCCTCACTCACCCGATGGCCCACTTGGGGAGGGCGATAACGGCAGTTGAGGTAGACGCAAAACTAGCTGCCAAACTCACAAAAAAGACCGCCTCGGCGGCGGTCGAAGTGGTCCATGATGATTTCCTTAACTTCCGGTTACCCGCCACTCCCTGCGTCATTGTGGGAAACATTCCCTTTCACCTCACCACTGCCATTCTTCGAAAGTTGCTGCATGCGCCGGCATGGACTGACGCTGTACTCCTCATGCAGTGGGAAGTCGCTCGCCGCCGGGCCGGGGTAGGTGCAAGCACGATGATGACAGCTCAGTGGTCCCCATGGTTCACGTTTCACCTTGGTTCCCGAGTACCAAGGTCTGCTTTCCGGCCACAGCCAAACGTTGACGGGGGGATCTTAGTGATCCGCCGGGTGGGTGACCCGAAGATCCCGATAGAGCAACGCAAAGCCTTTCAGGCGATGGTGCACACCGTTTTCACCGCCCGGGGACGCGGGATAGGGGAAATTCTCCGAAGGGCAGGGTTGTTTTCATCACGTTCAGAGACACAATCATGGTTGCGCTCGCGAGGAATCGACCCCGCAACCCTACCTCCCAGATTGCACACCAGCGACTGGATCGATCTCTTCCAGGTGACTGGTTCCTCTTCACCGCGCCATCGGCCCATTTCACAATCGGGAAGTAGTCAACGCCCTCCTCAACGGAAAAATCGAGGCCGGCGGCGGTAATCCCCCCACCACCAAAACCGAAATCCACCAGTAGTAGTGAACGACCCATGTTCGTCTACCGTGAGCCGCGTTATGGCAGTGACGTGTTCTCGTCGGGCACAGTCATAGTTCCCGGCGTTGCCAGCGACAGGGTTCTACACCCAGCAGCGGGACCGATCAAAATCACCCGCACGGGGAACGACCCTGCTGGTGGTTTCGATTTTGATGAAAGCGAGGAGACATAGCCCCTCGCCAACTCCCCGTAGCTGGCGAACAGTAGCTCCTGGCGCTGGCGCTCGTTGGTGAGTTTGCGTGCCACATCGAAAGCCTTATCGACTTCCCGGTCCAAGTTGTTGTGAGCCTTGAGCAGAATTGGGTCCATCGATAACGGGTTGTAGTGCTCCGCGAGTGACCGCTGGGGGTGCCGCTCGCGTGCCCGCAGCACCAACTGTCCAGCGTCGATGATTCGCTGCTGCGCCTTCTCATCTAGTTCACACAGAGCTGGTCCGCAGTTGTAGCTCCCGATGTACTCCGAAAAACGGAAAAAATAAATAGTGGGGATACATCAACCTTCCACTTTCCATTCTTCCGGCTCAGAGTATTGAGGGGTCTGGGACCGGGTCCGTAAACCCTTTATGTTTTTCGCGCACAGCGGTTTTTAGCGACGCACCCTATAGGTTTTCCGCAGAACTTATATGTGTTTCTGTGCACCCCATATGTTGTCTGTTTTAGCGGTATTTCGTTGTTAATTCCGCACGCGCGCATCAAATGGTTATTTATCGACGACACTCCGTCGAGTTCAAGTTCAACGTGTAGTGCTTAACCTCTGCGATGAACTCTTTGATCCCGGGACGTGATGAAGACTGGGGCTATTGTGCTCCCCCGAACGCTACGGCCCGGGGGCACGAGGCTGTGTCGCAGGTGCAGGCGAGAGGACCACTAGCGAAACACAGACCGCTGAGTCGACGCAGTCACGGTAAAGACGGAGCCGTCTAGGCGGTGCTCGAGGTTGCGCGGGATACGGTGACGCTGGGCGTCGGTAAGCGATGCGCATTCCGCGACATCGATGGAAAGCTGGACTTTGCCGTCCGTCGTGTTGACGCCCTGGCCGCCCGGAGTCGACGATTTCGCGAAACGCTCCGCGAGATCGGCGGCGATGACCGCACCGTCGGGGATCCCCGGGCCGGGTGCTATGGTCATGTCGTTCATGCCGCCCAGCCTAGGTGCCCACAACCCTTTCTCGTCTCGGCGGAAGCGGAGACCGCGTCGCGACGGCCGGGATCCAGCCTCAGTATTATCCTCGTCACCGGTTGATTCGAACGCTTTTTGCTCCTCCTTCTCCCGTCGGGCTTCGATTTCAGCGGCCTCCGCAGGTGGCAGTGATCGCTGGATCCGCTCGAACTACCGGTTCCGATCAGCGGTCGAAGGATTCTCGCAGCAGCCGGACCTGCGGCGCCGGTGCCGCCGCCGTAGCCTGACGAGCATCCCCGCCATGACGGCCATCACGACGGCGGTCCCGGCACCGATGATCCAGGGATTACCGAGGAGCCCACCGACGCCTGCGAGTGCTCCGCCCGCCGCGATGAACGGCAGGCCGCAGCAGAGCAGCGACGGAAGCGCGCAGCATGCCAGCAAGAGCAGCCCGGTCACTGCAGCGACGACGGGACCGGCGCGCCATTCGTCGCGGTCCTGATCGGCGCTCATCGTCTGCTTCAGGATGAGATCTCCCCGATTGCCTGCGTTGCCGTTCATGCGCAGCACGACAGCAGCGACGGGTCGGTGGTGAAGGCCTTCGCGGCGATCCGGATGCCCTCGGCCATGGTCAGGTAGGGGGCCCAGGCGTTGGCGACCTCGGCGACGGTCCTGCCGAGCACGTGGACGCCTGCGGCGGCGAGCTCCCCGGCGTCCTTGGCGACGGCGGTCAGGCCGAGGATCTCTTTCGTCTCGGCGTTCACGACGATCTTGATGAACCCGCGGGTGTCGCGGTTGACCAAGGCGCGGGGCACGTGGTGCAGGGGCAGGACGCGGCAGTCGCAGTGGATCCCCGCGGCGAGGACGTCCTTCTCGGTCATCCCGACCGCGCCGATCGCGGGCCCGGTGAACGTCACCCGCGGCAGGCGGGCGTAGTCGACGGACCGGTCGGCGTCGGCGAACGCGTTCTCGGCGACGAGGGTGCCGTGGTGGGCGGCGACGTAGACGAACTCGGGGTGCCCGGTCACGTCGCCCGCGGCCCAGACCCGCGGGTTCGAGGACTGCAGCCGGTCGGAGACGACCACCTCGCCGGAGTCTCCGGTATTCACCCCGACCGCATCGAGGTTCAGGCCATCGGTGACGGGACGGCGTCCGAGGGCGACCAGGACCTGGTCGGCGCGGAACTCCTGCGAGCCGCCGGACAAGGCGGCGGTCACGACGGCCTCGCCTCCCGTGCCGCGGGAGACCCGGGTGGGCACTGCGCGGCTGACGACGCGGATGCCCCCGTCGGCGAACACCTCCTGGAGCGCCTTCGACACCTCCGGCTCCTCCTTCGAGGCGAGCCGGGACCGCACGAGCAGCGTGACCTGCGAGCCGAGGCGGGCGAACAGCTGCGCCTGCTCCAGGGCGACGTAGCCGCCGCCGAGCACCAGCAGCGACTCGGGGACCTCCGTCAGCTCCATCGCCGTGGTCGAGGTCAGGTATCCGGTCTCCTTCAGGCCGTCGATCGGCGGTGCCCACGGGCGAGAACCAGTCGCGACCAGGTAGTGGTGGGCCTCGATGGTCTCGACGCTTCCGTCGGATCCGGCAACATCGAGAACCGGCGCATCAGGGGTGCCCACGAACGAGGCGTCGCCGCGGAGGACCTGCCAGCCGTAGGAGTCGGCGACGTCGGCGTACTTCTCGCCGCGCAGCGACTCCACCAACGCTTGCTTCCCAGCGATCAGCGCGGGCATGTCGACGGGATCCGCCGTCGTCGCGATCCCGGGGAACCGGGTTGCGGCGTCGACCGCGACGTGCCGCGCGCCGGCCGCGGCAATGAGCGCCTTCGACGGGACGCAGCCCGTGTTTACGCAGGTGCCGCCGAGCGTCCCGCGCTCGATCATCACCACCGACTTCCCGAGCGTGCTGGCGCGGATCGCAGCGGCGAACGCGCCGCCTCCCGATCCGATGATGGCGAGATCGTACTTCGTAGGCATCGCTACTCCTGTCAACTCTTGGCTTTCTGCTCTGTCTCAGCCATACTGGACCTTCCAGTGCAGGGGAAGGTCAAGCGCGGCCACGGAGGGAGACAGCAATGTGGATCGGAGAACTCGCCGAGAGGGCGGGCACTACCGCGAAGACCCTTCGCTTCTACGAGGAACAGGGCCTTCTGCCCCCGACCGAGCGCACGCCGTCTGGATACCGCGACTACGCGCCCGAGACGGTCGCTCGGATCGACTTCATCCACCGCGGCCAGGCCGCGGGTCTCACTCTCGCCCAGATCCGCCAGATCCTCGACATCCGCGACGGCGGCCATGCGCCCTGCGAGCACGTGCGCGACCTGCTTGACGTGCGCCTCGCTGAGATCGAGCAGCAGATCGCGCAGCTCTCCGTGCTGCGCGACACTATCGCGGACCTTAGCCAGGACGCCGCGCACCCGGATCCTGAAACGTGCAGCACCGATCAAGTGTGTAGATACTTGTAGACGGCGGGAGTCAATGACTCAAACGCTACAACCCCGATATGCGCTAGCGCATGTCGATGCCGCCGGTGCCCACCTCGATGATTTTGGTGGTGGCCGCGATAGCACACAGCAGCGGCATCGGGGCGGAGGCCTGCAGTGCGAAGTGGTGGACTCGGAAGGACGCGTTGTTCACGCCGATTTCGTCCGCAGCCTGGGTGATCTCCAGACGAGTCTTGGCGATCTTTTCCGCAGATGGCCCGCACTAGCTGCCGAAGGCGTAATGCCCGAAGCTTAAGAAGCCGAACGCTTTCATTGGATAACACTCCTTTTGATGGTGTTAACGAGAGGGGGTAACTTTGCAACGACATACCGTTGAATTTAAGTTCAATGTGTAGGTTAGCCGAATAAGAAGCTCTGACAGATGGTGGGGTAATCCTGCTCTGACATCTTATTCCAGCTTGGATGCGCTGGGATTAGGACTGGTCACGTGTGAGAAGGTTTCGTGTACAACTAGTGACATGAACTTTTTATTGCTCGGTGGTACCGGTTTCCTTGGAGGACACATTGCGGCGGCAGCAATCGACCGAGGACATCAAGTTACTTGCCTCGCGCGGGGTAACGGGAAGGTTCCCAACGGAGCCGAATTTGTGAGTTCAGACCGTGACCGTGACGGTGCGTACGATGAGGTTGCGGGGAAAACTTGGGACACCATTGTGGATCTGACGAGTCAGCCGAAGCATGCGCGGGATGCGGCGACGAAACTCCAGGCCAAGCATCGTATATTTCTGTCTTCGAGCAGCGTATATGAGGACCAAGGAAGTATTTCTTCCGAGTCTGATTCCGTAGTCACTCCGCTTGAAATTGACTACATGGAGAACATGGGGCAGTACCCGGCCGCAAAGTCTGCTTGCGAAACGATTTATCGCAACATAAATAGGTCGGTAATGGTAGTTCGACCCGGTCTGATCGCCGGCTACGGCGACGAAACAGGGCGCAGTGGTTACTATCCGTGGCGCTTCGCGCATCCCACGGGTGAGAACGTGATCGTCCCAGACCCGGCGTTTCCCGTCGCTATGATTGATGTGAAAGACCTTGCAGACTGGATAGTTGAGTCTGCAGAAGTTGGAACTTTCGGAACCTTTAACGCCACGGGGTTTGCTACTTCCTTGTCCGATGTGTTCAAGATTTCGCGTGAGTTAACCGCATCGGAGGCTACGGAGCGACCTTGCTCTGATGAACTGCTTCTCGCTAATGATGTAACCCCGTGGATGGGCCCAAAATCGTTGCCGTTGTGGGTACCAGGTGAACAGTTTCGCAACATCGCGCTACTCGATTGCGCCACAGCCTACGAAGCTGGCCTGCAGATTCGCCCGTTGAAAGAAACATTGGCGGATGCGCTGCGATTCGAAGAAGAACAGCAGGGGGAAAGACTCGCTGGGCTCAGCGATGAAGAGGAAGTCGTGCTTCGCCAGCGGTTAGAAGATGGTATTTAGTTTCGGCAGGAACAGTTTTAGTTGCAGTCGGGACCGTACTAAGTTGGGTTTCGTTCCGCGACTGACTGTGAGAATGAGTCCGAATCTGACTTGAGGGGAACTTCGGCGGTGCTAGCTCTTCATGACGCGGAACGATCTAGCCTGCAGAGGCTGCCTTTCCGAGCAGGAAACGCCTTGCGGCACACTTTTCGGCTTCTCGAATCGCTTGCAACTGAGTGAGGTAGCCTTCTTTCGCCACTCCGTGGAGTTCCGTTTCAATAACTAGTGAGATTCGTTGATGATTCTCGTCGAGTGTTGAGTCAGGACTAGTGCCCGGCGCTTTTGCCAGGGACCTACCCGCGTAGTTGTACATCGTCCGTCGTGCGCCGCTCCGCGGTGGGGAGGAGCCCGATGGGGCGCGGGACTATGCCCATGGAGACGTAGGTCGTGTCCGCCTCGGGGTGATGCGCCGCTAGTTCGGCTCGCCTCCACGACAGAACGAGGAGCCGGCGCAACGATCGACGTGGACGACGGCTCCGCCCAAGGGGACTGCTGCACGATCAGGCAACAACTTCAAATTCGTGTCACTAGGCGCCCCCGAACTGTATAGAGTGACGCCTACCGGGAGGGAGATTCGAGTGTCGGAAAGCGGACCAGAGAAGAGACTGAAGTTCTTCGGCCTCAGCGACTACGGAACCTTCTGGCAGGCCGACCGCCTCCTAGAGCTCGTCCGTGAATTCGATGCTACTCGTGGCGATCAAGGCATAAACGACATCGTTGAGTTGCATCATCTCGCGTTGTTCCTAGAACACAAAGTTCTCCCGAAGGACCTGGCCGAAGCAGAGCGAGACGCGCCTCTGGCGCACGTCCCCGAGATCCGGGAAGTCATCGGCAGGTTTTTCGGCAAAGTGACTGACGCCACCTTCTCAACGCTCGTTCAGGACGTTGACTTTCAGTACCGCACAGACGTCCTCGATCTCCTCGGAAAGAACAAGGTCTTCGAGCGCTGCACTGACTCGATCGTGCTTGCTGCACTTCAAGAGCAGAGTTTCCACCCGCACGATCTGCTCTCATGCCAGACACTCGTGCGTGCCTACGACCAGGAGATTCGGGCCCTGCTACTCGATGAGCCGCGCAATGCTGAGCTGCTTGCGCGGAAGTTCCTCCAGTCCGAGGGGCGGGATCCAATCCATCTTCCGAAGAGCTTTACTCCCGCGGATCAGCGTGGCCTGTTTGACCGATATCTCGATGAGGAAGAGCCCAACCTCAACTTCGTCAAGCTGATCGCATCCGCACGAGCTGACAAGAACACCGGCGTCGATGCTCGACTGAAGCTAAAGGCTCGTCGCAAGGCAGATGCGCTCACGAAGAAGATGTTCGAGTCCACGGAGGGGATCAAGACCGGCTGCGAAGTGGGCATCTCGGCCGATCAGGTCGAAGAGGTCGTCCAGTCTTTGGACGGCATGGTTGGCAAGTACTCCTACAGTCGAACCTGGCTCACGGAGAACCTCGACTACCCGACTATCCTGAATAACTTTGTTCACCTGTTCCAGTTCGCCAACGACCACATGCTCCTGGAACTCCCTTCCTACGGAGCGCGACTTGGCGTCTTCGAGCGGTTCATGGGTACGCCGGGCAAGGGCGACTACCGGACGGGGGCGGTGTTCAGGCTCAAGGATCAGGCGTCCTTGCTCCAGACCTTGATGTACGAGCGCTTCCTCAGCTCCGAAGGTATAGAGCTCGAGTTGGTCATCGCTTGGTTCTTCACGGACTACCTTGAGCAGGAGTTCGGTGCCAAGGGGCTGAAGTACCGCGCCTCCAGCCCGACCGCTACCTACCTTGAGAAGAGCCGCCATCTGTTCTCAGAGATGGAGAGCGTCCTCAAGCAGTTCACGCTGCATGTCGACTACGGCGAGGTTGACCCGGAGCTGCTGACAATCACATCGGAGCAGCTTTCCTACGGCGACATCCCGAGTCAGGTTGTGGATAAGTACGCCTACGTTGCCAACAACGCGGACATCCAAGGAATTCAGCACCTGCTCTTCTCGGACCAATCCGGATTGGTGCACATCAGCAGCGATCTGGAGGCAGAGAGCTTCCTCCACTTGGTCATCGCCAATGACATCGCCTACGACCAGTTCCACGAGTACCAACAGCGCAACATCGACTTCCTGGTCGAGAAGGGCATCCTGACCGGAGATCGTGACCGAATTGCGTTTGCAAGCGCGCCACAATTGCATGTGCTCAAGGAACTCTGGGAGTACGAGGTGACGAGCTGTCTCCATCATTCGGCGGCCGGCCAGAAAGCCATTGACGAGATGGTGAGCGCCGGATGGCTGGTGCATCGATCAACGCTGCTCAGCGCCGCGGAGGTCAGCTACTTCAACTACTTCCTTAACGATAAGGAGTTCAGCAACGGACCTAGCCTGCGCAACCGCTACCTCCATGGATCACAGGCAGACGGTGACGACGACCGCG
Organism: Corynebacterium sp. HMSC067D03; assembly: GCF_001811185.1. NCBI lineage: Bacteria > Bacillati > Actinomycetota > Actinomycetes > Mycobacteriales > Corynebacteriaceae > Corynebacterium > Corynebacterium sp. HMSC067D03. The sequence goes on along the minus strand of NZ_KV803783.1, from coordinate 53,678 downwards.
TTCACCGCCACACGTATCTAACAGCGCTCCGCCTACTCGTTGCGCTGGTCATCAAGATCAACGATGACTTCTGCCTGACGGATAACGCCGTGCTCGCGAAGGAATAGGGGCCGACCGCTGGCATGGTCGAGCCCTCTTCAGATCCCTAGTATGTGGCGTCTCAGCCGGGTTCCCTGCCGGCGTGATGGCGCGGTACCTCCTTCGTGGCGTCCTGCAGGCTGACCCACGTCGAGGGTGAGCCTGTGTCCCCTGATCAGTAGCGAGCACTGACCGTGGGGAGGGGGAGCACGTGAACCCTGTGTTCAGATGTACCTATGTGCCGGAACTCGGTGGAGTTTAGAGTCAACGTGTGATCGACGGCCGATTATCGGGCACGCTGGACTTCAGTTCATCTGTGGTCGAGCGGCCCAGGCGTTGACATTGCATTGCTGCTCGGTGTGGTCGCCCGCAGCCACGACTGTTTCGTCGGCCCGCAGCCACGACTGTTCCGTCGGCGCGCAGCCCGAGCGAGTGTCTCGCTCCGGCTGCGATCGCTGTGATGCCGGTCCATGACTGGACATCGCACTGGCCGAACTGGTTGTCGCCCGTTCCGAAGACCCTTCCGGTCTGGCTCAGCGCGAGCGTATGGACGGAGCCGGCTGCCACTGAGGTGATGCTTCTCCACGATGACACCTCGCACTGGCCTCTGCTGTCGTCGCTGACGGCGACGACGGTGCCGTCGTCGTGTAAGCCGACGGTGTGCAGGTAGCCGGCAGAGACCTCGGACACGTGTGTCCACCGGGCGACGTCGGTCTGCCCTCGCTGATTGTTGCCAGTTGCGAGGGCTGTGCCGTCGCGTCGAACTGCGATTGTGTGCCAGTCGCCGCATCCGATCTCAGTTGACCATGATCTCGCTGTAGATTGTCCTACGTGGGGGGCATGTGGTGGAGTAAAGATTTTCGACCTGACATCTGGCCGCAAGACAGGAAGGAGCCCGGACCGGGAGCACGATGCCTAATGATCCTCTCAACCTCGACAAGGCCGGCGAGTGGGCTGGCGTGTGGTGGCTGCCGGAAGCCCCTAGCGAGAAGGTCCCGGGTGTCCTACGGTACGACCCGGAAGATGGTCTCTCTCTGTCGCTGATCGGCACCTTCGAGGATCGGATCTTGACGACGGACTCGTCTGGATGGACTGCTGTTCACGAAGGAACCCGCACCTGGGAAGTCATGCACGGTGTGGCCGAGCTCAGGGAGATCACACTGCTCGGCTGTGTTCCTAGGAGCACCAGAAGGACCATGGGTGCGCGAGTGGCGAGCCCTGATAAGCAGACCGTGACCGCGACGGTCGCCATCATCGGCGCGCATGTCAGCGGTGACGCGGATCCGGCGTTCGCTAGGGCAGAAGTCTCAGTCGAGGATCTGAGTCTCTGGGCGGTGTCTTCTGTGTTCGAAGGATCCCTCGGGGCTCCCGACGGCAAGATCGACGGGACCGGGCGTATCTCGGTGAAGCCGGTCAAGGCGCAATCGGTCGTAGTCGACGACACTGAGTATCGCCTTCAGCACACGCACACGCTTCCATTCTTCGACCAGCGCAAGGGAGGAAGCGTCGGACGTGTGCGGGACACGGTGTCCATCTGCGTCGTGCCAGCCGAACCATTCTCTCTGAGTGTTGCTCTGCAGGAGGCGAGCCTGGTGCAGGACCTGATCTCCCTGGCGACGCATCGCGCGGCCGGAGTGATCTGGCTCCGACTGGAAGTTGCCGGGACCGAGTCGCACTTCCCTGATGGCCGCCCGCTGCCGCGCCGACGTGCCGATGTGCTCTACTCACCGGCCGCGCTTGGAAAACACGACGCGAAAGCCGTCGATCACCACCGAATGTTCTTCACCTGCGGCACGATCCCATTTGAGGAGGTCATGCCCCGATGGTGCGACGCCCATGGCCGCCTGGAGGCAGCGACAAACATGATCTTGGGCTTGCGCTACGCACCGGCCCGTTTTGTTGAGAACAATCTTCTGACGGCAGTCGGTGCTGCCGAGGTGTTGCACCGCAACCTCCGCATCGACGAGAAACCGTTCCCCAACGCGGAGTTCAGGGCGATGCGAGAGGCGATGCTGGCGCAGGTTCCCGATGAGCACCGAAACAGGTTCAAGGGAGCGATCCGCAACGACCCGACCCTCCGTGATCGGCTCCATGCCCTCGCCGCGCGACCCGATCAGGAAGCGATCGCACAGCTCTTACCGGATGTCGACCATTGGGCGAAGTGGACGACGCGCGCCCGCAATGACCTCGCGCACGAGGGCAGAACGCCCAACCATTCCATCGAGGAGCTGATCGCCGTCGTCGAGGTGACGACCGCGGTCGTAATCCTCAACGTCTTGCACGAGCTCGGGTTGCCGGCAGAGCGACAGCGAGAGATCGTGCGGGAGCACCCGCAACTGAGGGCTACGTTCCGTACCGCTGCCGAATGGCTGGTTCCCTCACCAAACCCTTAGGTGCACTGCGATAGCCGCTACTTCGGAACCTCCGTGACGCTGCTGCCCGGTCGTTTAGTGCGAGACGCGTGTAAGCCTGCTCTATCGCTCGTTCGTTGAGTGCGTCATGGCGGGCGGGCGAGACGACCGGCTGTAAGTGGTGGCAGCGCGTCAGTGCCGCCTGGTGCGGCGGTGAGACGGGAGAATGTCGTCGGCCCTTAAGAACGCGGTGGAGTTCCGCTTCAGTGTCAAAGCTCCATGTCGACGTGCTGCCGGGCCCGTTACCCCCGGAAGCATGTCTGAGACCGTCATGACGCCTGAGACGCTTGCCCTACGCGAGATTCTCGTTGCGCGTCTTGACGAGTTCCAGGTGCTCCTCGATCGGTACGGTGCGACCAACCCGAAGTTGTTCGGGTCCGTCGCGCGCGGCACCGCGTCTGCAGGATCGGACATCGACATCCTCGTCGGGATGGACCCTGCGGAGGGACGTCTCCTGATGCGTGCGTCTGGTCTGCTCGAGGAGAGTCGCGCTCTGTTCGGGCGCGATGGCATCGATGTGTTTCCTGCCCAGTTGCTCAGGCACCCGGTATCCGCTTCGACGCTCGCCGAGGCGGTGCCGCTGTGAGTCGCAGTCCGGCGAAGCCGTGAACCATCTTCCCGATGAGATCACCGGCGCGCACCCTGAGATCGTCTGGCCTCAGATTCGGGATCTCCGCAACATCCTGGTGCACCAGTATTTCGGCGTCGACATCGACGTGGTCCGCGATGTCGTCGATACTCATCTGCCTCCTCTTGCCTAGGCGCTGCGGTGCCACATCTCTGCTGACTGACGGCACGGCTCCAAAGGTTATTCGGCTACGGAACGGGGTCGAGTTCAAGTTCAATGTGTAGCTAGGCCCCGGGAATACTCACGCAGAACTCGTTGCCTTCCGGGTCCTGCATGACAGTCCACACCAATCCCGGCGCCTCGTGGGTGATGAGTTCGGTAGCGCCTAGGTCTTTGAGGCGTTCTATTAAAGTTTCGCGCTCCGCCCCGCCAACGTCGATGTGCATGCGGTTTTCCCAGGTATCGGATCCTTAACGCGCTGAAATCCCAGCGCCGGGGTGGAATCAACCATCACAAAATCGCCGTAATCCGCGGCGATTTCGCAACCGGTTGCGGCGGACCAAAACTCGCCGAGTTTTGAGACACTTGCAATGCCTTGGCGAGCGCATGATTGCTGTATCCGGTAAGCACACCGGGTTTCTTCGAAGATATTCGTGCCTAGTCGAGCAGGGCGCGGTACTGTTTGCGTGCCTTCATGGAGTGAATGATCGTTTCGGTGCCGTCATCCCAGATGAGTACGACAATCTCGAGTAATCTCATTGAGCCGTCGAACCCGAGGCGCAGTTCCCTTTGAGGGTGTTCCTCATCGAGTGGGGTCTTAAAAACGCAGCCTGAAGTCGCGGCAGTAACGGAGTCGTCTGGCTTGATGCCGTGTTTCGTGGCGCTTCGGCGTACGTCCATTTCTAAATAGCATTCTTTAGCGCTTCGCGGATTGCCTGAGAGCGTGACCATCCGTTTTCAGCCGCAAACTTGTCGAGGTCCGATATCTCGCCGGGGGAAAGCCGAATGGAGATAACCTTCGCAGCATCTTCGTTTCGAGGTTTCCTTCCACGTCGACGAAGTGTCTCTACGTCGTAGCCTTTCTCGGCTTCGGTTACCCACGCATCGATTTGCTCTTCGCTGACTAGCTTCCCGTTGATAGTTTTCATGCACGTAATCGTAATACGGAAAAGGCTTGGCGGCTAGGGGGAGGTTATATTCTTTCGACAATCCGTCGAGTTCAAATTTAACGTGTAGCGTTATTGACGCTTCGCGTTATGGGGGGGATAAGGTGAAGCATGATCCAGTCGTTCGCTGACAAGGACACCGAGCGTTTGTGGAATCGAGAGCGGGTTCGCTCGATCGATTCCCGCATTCACTCAGTAGCGCTGCGCAAGCTTCGCCAGCTTGGGCACGCGCAGACTCTTGATGAGTTACGGAATCCCCCGGAGAACCGGCTTGAGGCGTTGAAAGGTGATCGGCGGGGTCAGTTCAGCATTCGAATCAATGACCAGTGGCGGATCTGTTTTCGGTGGTCCGCCGCGAGGCCAGAGGAGGTTGAGATCGTTGACGACCACTGACAAGCTCCCTCCGGTTCACCCCGGTGAGATCCTCATGGAGGACTTTCTCAAGGAAATGGGGATCACCCAGCACAAGCTCGCCGTCTCCATCGGCGTTCCGCCCCGCCGGATCAACGAAATTGTTCACGGTAAGCGCGCTGTAACCGCTGACACGGCCCTTCGTCTAGCGAAGTTCTTCGGAATGAGCCCCCAGTTCTGGCTCGGGTTACAGACCCAGTACGACCTGGATGTGGCAGAAGACAAAATCCTCGCCGAGATCGAGAGGATTCAGCCGATTCACGCTGTCTCGACGTAGCGGTTACCCGAACCAGGTCCGTCAGCGTGAGGATATGCACGCGGATGGTTCGAACTAGGGAATTTGGGGTCGCCGTCGCGTGGACTTGAGTTCCGAGCGCCGCTTTTTCGCTTCGAGACGGCGCCGCACCGAGCCGCGCGTCGGCTTCGTTTTCCGCCGCGGGGGAGGCGGTGGGGCGAGAGCCTCGCGCAAGAGGGCGGCCATGCGTTCGCGTGCCTCGGCACGGTTGCGGATCTGCGAGCGCTGCGTCGATGCGCTCACGGTGAGCACCGTGCCGTCCAGGCGGTGTTCGAGGTTGCGCAGGGCGCAGCGACGCTGGGCGTCGGAAAGCGATGCGCATTCCGCGATGTCGATGGAGAGCTGCACCTTACTGTCGGTGGTGTTGACGCCCTGGCCGCCCGGGCCCGATGCCTTCGCGAACCGCTCCGACAGGTCCGCCGCGGCGACGACAAGGCCACCGGGGATCCCTGGGCCGGGCGCGATGATCAAGTCCTGCATGCCGCCCAGCGTAGTCAGAGTTGTTTCCGGATCAGACCCGCCGTGCGAGATCAGGGTAGTGTACGACCACTCCGTCACCGTCGACCTCCAACTCGACGTCGACTCCCCGTGTTCCGCTTTCGTATCGGACAGTTTCAGCATCGACGGAGCTGTAGTACTGGTCTGATGCGATCACCTGGAGGGACGGTATATCAATCCAAGCCCTGATTGCGCCCCACGCCAACCCGAGGACCTTCTCGCCGTCCACGTCAACACCGAGCCCTGCCAGCACGCCGACGACGAGCACATTCCCGGCACCGGTCGATGTGCCAGAAGACATTGGGTTCGGCGATACGCGACGCTAGGAGATCGTGAACCCAGACGCCGGCGCTTCCGTATCGACGGGGGCGCCGTTGTCATCGACGTACCACTTCATTTCCAGCTCGAGTTCGCGCTCGATGCCGCGACGCTTTTGTGCGTCGGTGACCTCCATCGTGGTGCGGAACGTACCTGGCAGTTCCATCGCTAGGGCGGATTCTCCGGTACCAAGTGTGATGTCGCCGGCCCGGATGCGGGTGGCGAGGGATTCAAACAGGTCGGCCAACTGGTCGCGGCTGAAGTCGGTCTTGCTCTTGAGTAGCTTCCGGCTCTTGCGGGAAGTATTCGCCTTTTGTGTCATTGTGACCCCATCCTTTCTCACCCAGCCCGATCGAACTTTACGGGCAACCGCCACCAGTATAGCGAATAAAAAATGCGCGAACTGGGGAAATGCGGTTAGTAGGGGTCGTCGCCACGCCGTGGCAGCACCACGGTGGGGTACTTGCGCACGTATCCCACCGCGATGATCGTCAGGGCGGCCACGGCGCCGAGCATGGTTTCTGCGGTGCGGGCGAGCAGCATTGGGACGACTGGGGCGGCGTCGACAACTTGCACCATCAAAAGCGCGGTCGGGGTGATGAAGCTGGCGGCGATGGTGTAGTTGCGGGTCACGTACATCTCGGTCAGGTACTGCAGGATGACGATCCACACCACAATCTGCCAGCCCTGCGGGTGATGCGACAGCAGGAAGCCGGTCACAGCGATACCGGTCAGGGTGCCAAGGACGCGCTCGATGGCACGGAAGTACTGCACCTTAAACCGGGAGTTCACTAGGGGAGCGGCCGCGGCGACCATGGCCCAGTAGGAGTGGGAGAGGGGGTCGAAAAGCGTCACCGAAATCAGGCCTAAGGTTCCAGCGAGCAGCGGGGCGAAGAAGAACCGGTTGGCCTCGACCGCAAGGCGGCGGCGCGGCACCCGGCCTGCGTCGGGGGATCGGGTGGGGATTTCGCTTTCCTTCGCGTCGCCACCCGGCCCTTCGCCGATGAGGTGAGAGAACAAACCTAAAACAAGGCACACCAGGGCCGCGCCGCCTGCGATGGCGCAGGCGAGCAGCGGATGGACCGGGTTGCTCAATGAACCGACGGCGGCGACAGCGAAGATCACGAACACGGAGCCGGTCGGTTTCATGTCGGTGGCCAGCGCGATCGTCGCCCACACAGACGACGCAATAGAGGTGACAATCAGCAGGACCCAGGGGCTGACATCAAACCACGCGATGGTGGCGCCGAGGGTGACCATCAAGGTCAGTGCGGTGCCGGCAAGCATGTGGTGCTTCAGACGAACCTCGCGGGTGGCATGGCGGCCGTACACGCCGGTAAAAGCGCCGAAGTTCGCGTAGATGGCAAGGTCGAGCCGCCCGAGCGCCAGCAGGGTAAACATGGGGATGGCCACGCCGAGCGCGGTGCGGAAGGCGGGGATGTGGTCGCGTCGTGCAGGTCCCATCGTGAATAGTGGGCTGAAATGACGCAACCGGGGCCTCCTCAATATCGAACTTTTCTCATGCTGCCCTGCTAGGGCACTCGAAATACTCTAATGGTCACTTCAAAATGTTTCAGAAGAGGGCCGTTAAGGTGTGCGCATATGACTACAACCAACGAGATCAGGGTCGCGGAGGTAGCGGACGCGGGGGTCGTCGCAAAGCTATTGCGCGATTTCAACACAGAGTTTGATACCCCGGTTCCCGAAGGCCTTGAGGAGCGGTTTGCGCAGATCATCGCACACGACGACGCCTTCGTTCTCCTCGCCGGCGATATTGGTTTCGCCTACGTCACCCTGCGCCCGAGCCCGTATTACGACGGGCCGGTGGCGATGCTCGACGAGCTCTACGTCGCACCTGCCCACCGCAATCGCGGGGTCGGCACGGCGCTGCTGCAGCGGGTCTTCGAGGAGATCCGCAAGCACAGCGCCGGCGAATTACAAATCAACGTCGACGAGGTAGACACCGATGCGCGCCGCTTTTACGAACGCCACGGCCTGACCAACATCGAGCAAGGCTCCCGCATGCTGCTCTACATCCGGGAGCTTTAGGCCGGAAGCGATAGCTTTGCGACGAGCCCACCACCGGCCCGCGGCGCAAGCACCAGGGATCCGCCGTGGGCGTTTGCGATCGCATCGACGAGTGCCAGCCCGAGCCCGTGGCCGGCGCCTGCGGTGCGTTCGGCGCGCGCGAATGGTTCGGTCCAGGTTGCAACCTCGGCCGCGGAGTAGGTCTCGCCGCCGGATTCCACGGTGACCTCAGCGAAGTTGCCCACCTTGCGCAGGGTGAGCGCGGGGTTGTTGCCGTGGGTGAGTGCGTTGCGCACCAGGTTGTCCACCGCCTGGCGGGTCAGGGTGGGGGAGGCGTCCACGGTCACGGGCACGGCGTCGGCGGGGACGTTGCGGTCGGCGCACACCTCGCGGCACAGTTCTGCCAGGTCGAGGCGCTGCCGGTCGCGCACGTCCACGTTGGCCAGCTGGAGTAGGGCGGCGACGGTGTCGGCGCTGCGGGCGTTGACCTCGCGCACGCGGGTTAGCGTGGGACGCAGCCCGCCGTCGTCGCCGGTCAGGGCCACGTCTGCCATGGTCTGGATGGTTGCGATCGGAGTCTTCAACTCATGGGAGGCGTTGGAGGCGAACCGGCGCTGGCGCTCCACTGCGCCCGCCAATTCGTCGAGCATGACGTTGAGCGCGTCTGCGAGTTCGCCGACCTCGTCGTCGGGACCATGGTGGGTGATGCGGGCTGAGAGGTCGCCGCGGGTGACGGTGGCGGCGTCGTCGGCAATGTCGCGAAGAGGTTTGATCACCAGGCCTGCCACGAACCAGCCGATCACACCCGCAAGCAGGGTCAACAGGGCAAGTACCGACAGGGAGGCGAGGAGGACGCGGCGCAGGATCTCGCTGGTGATCGGCACGGCACCGTCGATGATGACACCGTCCTCCACCGTGGGGAAGGTGGCCGTTACCGGCACCGGGGTGAGCTTCAGGTAGGCATACACCAGCCCGATCAGCGCTAACCCCATCCCAAGCACCGTGGCCACGAACATCACCGTGATGCGGGCCCGCAAACTCAGCCTCATCGTTCCTCCTCCGCCACGTAGTAGCCGGCGCCGGCCACGGTGTGCACGATGCGCGGCTCGCCTAGCTTCTTGCGCAGGTGCGACACCGTCACGCGCGGGGAGTTGGTGAACGGGTCCGCGTTTTCGTCCCACGCCTCCGCGAGCAGGTCCTCGGCAGAGATCACTCCGCCGTCGGCCTCCATGAGCACCTCGAGCACCGCGAACTCCTTCGGGCTCAGCGGCACAGTCTCGCCACCACGGGTGACCTCGCGCCGAAACGTATCCAGGCGCACATCCCCGCACCGGTACACTTCGCCGCGCGCCGGGGCGTTGCGCTTCGCCAGCGCATTAACCCGCGCGATTAACTCCGGCACCTCGAACGGCTTGGGTAAATAATCGTCGGCGCCGAGCCCGAACCCTTCCAGCCTGTCGTCCAGGGAGCCGGACGCGGTCAGCATGATCACCCGGGTCGCGGGATGCGTATCGACGACCCACCTGCACACCTCATCACCATGCAACCCCGGCAGGTCCCGGTCGAGGACGACAACGTCGGGGCGGGTGTCGTCGATACGCGAACGTGCTTCGAGGCCGTCGTAAACGGCACTAGCCTGCATGTTCGCGTTGTTGAGCGCGGTGGCGATGGCGTCGGCGAGATAGGCTTCGTCGTCGACCACAAGTACCCGAATTGTCATGGCCCCGATCGTATCGGCGGGGGTGTTGCGTCCACGTTAACGTCACCGCAACATCTGGCTGCGTAACTTCCACAGCCATGCAGACCCGAAACGTAGGAATCGACGCCGCCCGCGCGGTGGCACTCGTCGCCATGATGGTCGCGCACCTCACCGTCCAAGAAGGCATCACCGCACAGGTGCTGTTCGGCTTCCCGGCCGCGCTGTTCGCCTTCATCGCCGGTGTCTCAATGGGGTACATGCGCGCCCAGCCCGCCGAGTTCATCGTGCGCGGCATCCTTCTGATCGCCCTGCACTTCGCGCTCGCCCCATTTTCGGGATCGATCGTGGTGGTGCTCGGCACCATCGGGGTCTGCATGGCGCTGCTCGCCTGGGCGCCACGCTGGGACACACCACTGTTGCTGTGGCTCGCGTGCGCCCTCACTTTTGGCTCGGCGGTGCTCGCGCCGTCGTCCTGGCCGTACCCGCCCATGATGTGGGCCACGCTCATGATCGCCGGCATCCTGTTCAAACGCTACATGCCGTTGTGGCCCGGCCTCGTGGTCGGCGGGGCGCTGTTCGCCCTGGATGTGACGCTGCGCTGGACCACACCGTTGCCACCGCTTCTCGACGCCACCGGACACACCGGCGGGCTCATAGACGTTGTGGGCAGCGTGGGGGCGTCGATAAGCATCTGCTCCCTGTGCTGCCTGGCGCAACGGTGGCTCGGATGGCTCGCGCCGCTGGGCCGGATGCCACTGACCCTGTACTGCATCCACGTGCTCACCGCCGAATGGCTCAACGTCTGGGTGACCGTGGGCGGCGCCATCGTGATCGCCTACGTATGGCTCGCGGTATTTCCGCGCGGGCCGCTTGAAACTGTAATTCGCCGCATCACCGCGGTAGTGAAGGAGAACAATCGTGAAAAAGTACGTAGCTAGCCTCGCCGTCGCAGGCGCCCTCGTCGCCCAACCCGCATGGGCGATGGAAAGCACCACCTTCGCCGGTGATGCCGACGAGGCCAAGCCCGTGGTCTCCGTGCGTGTCGACGACTCCGACCCCGACGACGGCGTCTGCACCGGCACCGCCATCGACCCCCACTGGGTAATCACCGCCCGCCACTGCGTCGAGGCTGCCGCCAAGCCGGGCGGATCGGTGCGCACCGGCCAGGGCGACGACCAGCGCGTCTACAAGGTCGACCGCCACGAGATTGCCCCGCGTGGCGACATCGCCCTGCTCCACACCGAAGAGGAAATGCAGCTAGACACGTTTGCAGAGGTTGCCGACGAGGTCCCCGCTGGCGCAGTCAACATCTACGGCTGGTCCTCCGACGGCTCGGGCGGCTCCACCAAGCTGCCCTCCGCCGAGGCCGAGGTGCGTGGCGATTCCCCGCTCGCCCTTTTCGACGCCCCAACCGCCCTCGAGGTCGCCCTCAAGAACGGCGCCCGCATCCAGCCGGGCGACTCCGGCGGCGCCATCTTCGCCGACGGCAAGGTCGCTGGCGTCATGTCGGCCGGTCTGTTTGAGGATCCCGAGAACCCGACCGAGGAGGAAATGACCTCCAACGCCGCCGTCGCGGTGGCGCCGGTCGCGGAGCAAGCCGAGTGGATCCGCAGCGTTGTTGGTGGTGAGGCGGCAGACTCTTCCGCGACCGCCTCTCCGGAATCGCAGGCTGAGCCATCGGCGTCCTGGCGTAACGTTGCCATCGGCCTGGGCGTTTTGGCCCTCGTGGTTGCTGGCTTCCTGGTGCTGCTGCGCCGCCGTTCTAACTAATCGCACCCGCTAGCCACTCTCGCTAGAGCACAGGGTTAAAACTCGAGGTGTGCTACTCGGTTTCTTTCGCCGGGTAGCGCACCTTTTTGTCGTCGACGACGATGGCGCCGTCGTTGAGCTTCGCGGGGGTGAGGGTGGGACCATGCTGGGTCATGCCCATGATGTGCTGCACATCGTCCCCGTGGGCGAGGAGGTGGTCGGCGATGATGCGACGGTGGCAGCGCCACCACACTGCTTCCGAGCACATGATCGCCGTTGGGGTTTCCGCGGCCTGGTCTCTGAGTTCTGCGAGGGCTTGCACGAACTCGCTACCAAGCGCGTGGTCCGCGTAATTGTGGAAGCTGCGGTTGCGCCAGTTTCCGTTGACCTCAAAGGGGATGGTCTTGGAGACGTTGCGCCGCCCGGTAAGACCTTCGCTTCGGGCATATGTGATGCCGTGTTCTGGCAGGTTTTCGGCGAGGTAGTCGTCGTTGAACCAGGGGTACTTCCTGGAGCCGGGGAGTTTGCGCACGTCCACAATGGCGCGCACGCCGGAAGCCTCGAGCATGCCAGTGAACTGGTCAAACTCGAGGTTGGAATGGCCGACGGTGAAAATACGCATGCCTTCGAGGGTAGGCACCGTTAGGCACCTTTGGGCATCGGTGGGCTACCAGGTGGGTGGCCCGGTGGGTAAAAGGCAGGGTCGAGTGTCCCGGTCCGGGCGCAGTCGCATCTTCCTTTGGCTGCGTAAATTCTGCTGACTGCGGAGTGTTTCGCGGGTACTGATTGGTTGTATTTCAGCGGGTCAAAGGGGTGTTTTCGGTACCCGGCTTTGCCTGTTTGGGGGTCGTAATCCATGTACCCCTTGTTCAAGGAGCCGTCTCTGTTGTCGTTGTTGCACCTGTGATGTTCGCGGCACAGTCCGGTGAGGTTTTCGATGTCCGTGTTGCCGCCCTTGATCCACGCGAGGATGTGGTGGGCTTCGCACTCCGTCATTGGGGTCGTGCAGCCGAGCCAGGAGCACACGCCTTGGATGGCGAACATTGCGATGCGCTGTTCGACCGAGGCGAGTCGTGTGGTCCGGCCCATCCACAGCGGCACTGAGGTGACGCCGTCGACTTGGAGGAGGAAGTCGGTGGTTCCGTCCATGCCGAGGCGGATGAGGTCGAAGCAGTCGACTTCGATGCCGGTGTTGGTGTCGTAGAGCATGGAGGCGTCGCCGTCGGCAAGGTCGTCGAGCGTCATCGAGATCACTACCGAAGCCGCCCCACCGTTTTTCTTCTGGCAGTCCTGTTCGTACTGCTGGAAGATGGCGAAGAACTGGTCGAAGCGCCGCTGTTGTGGGGTGCGGGAATCGACCTCGTTGTGTTGGTCGGCGGGCAGGTTCGAGTTCGGTGCGAGGCCTCTATCAGCGTGCGCCTTGATCAACGCGGCGGCGCCGGCCGTGGCGGTGATGTGGATATCAACGGTGCCATCTGCTTTACGACGACCAAACGACAAACCACGGTTCTCATACCCCGCATTCGGATTGGAGTGGGGAGCGTGCTTCCGGTTCGCTTCAGCCACGGCGCGGCGGACGAACTGGCGGAGGTCTTCCGGGCTGCGCAGGAGCGCTTCGGCCATGGCGTCGGCGTAGATGCGGGTGCGCTCACCGGCGGCGGCCTTGAGCAGCTTGTCCAGTTCGCGCCGGATGATGTCTTGCTTTTCGGCGCTGACTTGGGAGGAGTTCTTGCGGGCGTCGTCTTGCTGCTGCTTCTGACGGTCCTGTTCCCGCTGCTGCTCTTGCTGCTCCTGCTGCTCCTGACGGTCCTCGTCCGCGGCACCAAAAAGGTCGTCATCCTGGTCTTCCTCAACCGGGGGAGCGGCAGGTTCCGGCGGTGGGCCGAACAGCAGGCGTCCGCGCTCGAGGCGGTTGTAGGCTTCGCCCTTCGACAGGTCGAGGTACTGCTGGAGGTATGCGTTGGGGTAGTTGGCGCCAACGATGCGGCCGGCGTCGTCGCGTTCGGCAATAAAAGCGAATGCGGCGTCGATGGTTGCCTTCTTTTTAAATTGTTCTTCCAGGCGTTCCATGTCGCGGCGGATGTCGTTGAATGCGAGGGTGGAGGGGTCGTCGAAAAGCGAGCTCAATGTGCGAAGCGCAGCGGAAATCTCGTTGACGCATTGCGTGATGGTACTGGTCATGGCCCCTCCTTTCTTGAGTTGCCATAAACCTATCAGCCCCTCACGACATCAACCCGACTCATTCGAACAAAGATTCGAACATTTAAAGAATCTCCACACTCTCGTAGCGCCCAACGCGAAGCGCACCCACTGGCATTCCAGCGTCGGTCTGGAAGTGCATGTACTGCGGCGCAACGGTCAACCGCACGCGTTGTCCAACGACCTTCTCCCACTCGACGTTTTGGAGGTACTGGTGGCCACGGGCGCCGATTTCCCGACGCCCCAGGCTCACGGAATCCGTGGACTTTGTGTACACGGATCCGGCGTGCTGGTAATCCGTGAACTCCTGGGGAGAATCCAGCTCAAGCAGGAAGTATTCGCTCGAGGGGTCCTCGCCGTTTGGCATGCCTTCGGGTTGCAGCTCGGCACCAGTTTTCATCACCACAGTGCCCTCGATAACAACGTCCTCGCCGCCAACGCGCTCGACAGTGCTTTCCTCCAGGTGAACGGTGAGTTCGCCAGTTTCAAGCGGTGCTCGGTCTTCGAGTGTCATCCAGTCAATGACCAGGTGTAGCGGAGACGGATTCATAGCGTAGAAATCAGAGGATTCCTGCGATGCAACCAACGAGGCGCCCTCCAGATCTACCCAGGTACTTTGGCCCTCGCCCATGCCCGAAGAGTGCGTGGTCTGGTACAGGCCACGCCCAAGCTGGGAGGCAAAGAGACCAGCCCGGAAACCACCGGCTCCAGCGGCGCCGTATACAAGTGATTGGTCAGCAACTTCCAGCGCCCCACCGTCCGTCGTGAACACCAAGACACTGGCATAACGGTCCGAGTACATGTTGTCGCCCCACTGGCTGAGCAGCAGTTCCGGGTTGCCGCCACCGTTGGCTTCAACGAGCGCGTAGTTGTAATTACCGTTCAGTGTGAAATCTAATTCGCCATCCGTGGCCAGCGGAACCTCGAAATCCTGCTCGCCTGGCGCGTCGAGGACTCTCTCGTACAGCTCGCGCCAATCGCTTGTCGACGACCCCTTCTCACCATCCGGATCATCTTCCCCTTCAACCTCCGAGCCATCGGGGTTGACCCACTTCACAGAGGTGACCACGACGGTTTCCCTGGAATCCCCACCCGCGCAGGCGGAGACGAACGCAACGGAACTGGCAGTAACAAGCGCGAGCGCGCGACGCAACATCATGCGCCAACTCTAACCGCCGTGCACAGGAAATATCCGGCTATTTCCCAAGTTCTTTGCGACGCTCGTAGGCCAGCTTGAGCCGTTCAGCACGCTCTTTCTTGTCCTTTTCTAGAAGCTCCTCGAGGACCTCGTCTTCCTCTTCGGAGATATCGAATATCGCGTACCAGGCGATCATCAGTGCGCCCATCACGGGCCACACCACCCAGGCGTAATCGAGGTCGACGAAAAACGTGATGAAACCGAGGACGCCCGTTGCCGTCATGGCCGCATCCATCTTCTTCTTCGCGGAGAGTTTGCGTTCCAGCTCCATCTCCGAAGGGGACGGTTGTGCTGGTGTTGCGGGTTCGGCCGGGAGGTCGTCGAAAAGCGTGGTTAACTCGCCACGTGTGCGCGCTACTGCAGCCTGCCCTGTGCGTTCTTCGAACTCGCTCACGTCGAGGTAGCCGTCGGCGAACAGAGTGCCCAACCTGTCCAGGGCTGCTGAGCGCTCCGAATCGCCTACACGCACATCGTCCATGTTCGCCTCCAATTTGTGCTTGCCCCTGCGGCAACCTGTTCAATCACATGCATGACAGAGGATAACGAGTACACGATCGGCGAAGCAGCACGGGCGCTTGGTGTATCCACGAAAGCCCTACGCCACTGGGAAACCCTCGGGCTCATCGAACCGGAGCGCACGTGGGCGGACCACCGCATCTACACCGAGGCGGATCTTGAACGTGGCGCAGCTATTGCGCTTTACCGCGGCGTTGGCGTGCCACTCGCGGAGATTGCGCCGCTTCTCAGCGCCTCCCCGCACACCCTCGCAAACGCCCTCAAACACCACAAACAGGCACTTGCTTCTCGACGAGACGCCCTCGAGGAACAACTCGCCTCTGTCGAACAACTCATCAACGAATCAACACAAGGAGCGATCAACATGGACGCAATGAAGAAGTACCTCGGCGAGAACATGCCCGCCTACCAGGAGGAAGCACAGCAGCGCTGGGGCGAAACGCCGGAGTGGGCACAGTCCCAGGAGAAGCTGGCGCAGATGGGTGACGGCGACTTCAAGCGCCTCCAGGAAGAGCAGGACGCGCTGGCTAAGGACCTAGTCGTGGCCCGCGATGCCGGCGTCGCACCTGGTTCCGAGGAGGCCGAGGCGTTGGTGGAGCGTCACCGCGCGAGCATCGGCCAGTGGTACGACGTCACCCCGGCGCGCCAGCTCATCCTGGCCCGCATGTACGTCGGCGACGACCGCTTCCACGCCGCCTACGATGGCGCGCAGGATTACCTGCTCGAACTGATCACCGCGCACGCAAAGAATGCCGGCGTGGATGTGGACAACCCGCAGTGGGGGTAATCCGTATCTTCAACTCCCATGATTGCCCCGGACCTGCCCTGGATCTGTGCGGATACCTATACTGGGCAAATCACAGGAATGTTGCCGTCGTGGAGAACTTTGGCGCGGATGCCGTAGACCTGCTCCAACAGTTCGGGTGTGAACGCATCGTTGGGGGAGTCGTGGGTGATCGTCTTGCCGCCTTTCATAACGAGTAGCTCGTCGCAGTAGCGGGCAGCGAGGTTGAGGTCATGGATGGCGACGATTGCCAGCTTGTCGGTGCCTGCGATGACCTCACGGACCAGCTGGAGGACGTCGACTTGGTGGCGGAGGTCGAGGGCGGAGGTGGGCTCGTCGAGAAGCAAGATGCGAGGCTCGCGTACCAACATCTGTGCGATGCCGACGAGTTGTCGCTGGCCGCCTGACATGGCGGACATCATGCGGTCTGCAAGCGCTGTGATTCCGAGCCGACTCATGATGCGTGCTGTGGCTTCGACGGGATTTTCGGTGGAGCCACCGCCGCGCCGGGCTGCGATCACGATGGACTCGAACGCGGTGAGCGAGGCTCCAGTGAGCAGATCCTGTGGTACATAGCCGACGACGTGAGGGCGGTTAGCGTCGGAGACAGTCGCACCGTCGAGAGTGATTGTGCAGGTGCCGGACGTTGGCGTTTTAATGCCTGCCAGGGTTTTGATCAGCGTTGATTTTCCGGCGGCGTTTGGGCCGAGCAGGCCGATTACGTTGCCTTCAGTTAGCGGGCCGAACGACATGGAGTCGAGGATGGTGCTGCGCCCGTATTTCACTGTCAGGTCGTCTACTTGGACTGCCATGGTTTCAGCCTTTCCGCCGGTTGCGGGTGAAAATGAGGAAGATGAAGAATGGCACGCCGACGAGCGCCGTGATGATGCCGATCGGGATCGCCACGCCCGGGATGATGGAAAGGGATACGGCGTAAGCGACGCTGAGCAGCATTGCCCCAGCTGCAGCTGAGGCGGGTAGGAAGAACTTCTGGTCTTCGCCGACCAGCATCCTGGCCACGTGCGGGCCGACGAGACCGATAAAACCGATGATGCCGGTGAACGCCACCGAGGCTGCTGCGAGCACTGAAGCGACGAGCAGGGTGGTGATGCGGAGCCGGGCGACATTGATACCGAGGGCGGCGGCTCGGTCGTCGCCAAGCCGAAGCGCTGTAAGCCGCCATGAATTGGCAACGCAAAACGGGATGGCGACTGCAATAACCACGGCAAGAATGGACGTGGTGGTCCAGTTCGCACGTTGCAGCGAGCCCATTGTCCAGAACACAATCTGTTGGAGCGCTTCGGTGTTCGCGCCGTATTGCAACAGCGAAAGTAGCGCCTGGAAGAGGAATGATAGGGCGATGCCGAGCAGGATCATCGATTCAGCGCTTGCACCTTTCCACACTGCGGCAGCGGCAACGATGGCGACTGCGACAAGTGCCGACAATGCTGCGGTGAACGCCAAGTTGAGTTGCGCGTTCGGCAACACCACCCAACCGATGACGATGGACATTGCCGCGCCGAAGGCTGCCGCTGCGGAGATACCGAGGGTGAACGGTTCCGCTAGCGGGTTGTCCAGGATTGTCTGCATCTGCGCGCCTGCGAGCGACAGTGCTACGCCGACGAGGACTGCCATGATCGCAGCCGGAAGGCGTAGGGTGCGGATGACGGTGCGCGTTTGCTCGTCGACAAGTTCAGGGCGGAAAACCGCATTCCAAACCTGGCCGAGCGAAATGTCCAACGGACCGACGATGACTGCGATGAGGAAGCTCACAACCGCGGCGAGGGTGAGCCCCGCAATCGCGATTGCTTTGCGACGACCCCGTTGCCGGTACGTCGCAATCGCCTCCATTGCCTCTGCCTCGTCAAACATGACTGGAGGTGTTACCGCTGTAGCCATTAGGAGTTAGCGTCCGACGCGTTGACGAAGAAGGTGCCGCTGTAGTCGTACGGCAGCCATTCGTCGTGGAACTCTTCGAAATCCTTTGCCGGATCGAGGTCCTTGAACTCCTCGGGGTGCAGCCACTTCGCAATCGCTTCGAGGGCGAACACGTTGAACGGGTTGTCGTAGAACTGGTGGTAGATGGCGTAATAGTTGCCGTTCTTCGGGGCGTCGAGCAGCTCGATGCCGGGGATCTCCAACGGACCAGAGCAGGTTTTAAGTGCTGTGTTGGCGTCGGCCTGGTAACCGAGTTCGACATGCTGGAACTGCTCGGTCTTGTTCGGATCGCGGGCCCACTCACCACCAGTGACGATGAGCTTCTCCGGGTTGATCTCTACCAGCTTCTCTGCGGTGAGCTTTGGAGAGTCAACGCTGATGACATCAGGTCCGAGGTTATGCCCGCCTGCAGCGGTGACCAGGGTGCCCAGGTGGACATCGCCTGCGACGTTGCAGCAGTCGGTGAACCCGGCTGCAGTCCACACCAAGGTGTCGGGGCGGTCCTTGATGGTTGCGACACGGTCCGTCACAGTGCGGACCTTAGTGTCGTAGAAGTCGTTGAATTTCGCTGCCCGATCTTCCTTGTCCAGCAGGGCGCCGAGCAGGGACATGGAAACGGTAGTGTTTTCCAGTGGCTTTTGGCGGAAGTCGATGAAGGCGTACGTGATGCCGGCGGCGTCCATGTCCGCCAGGAAGCCGCTTTCTTCGGTGGCCTTCTTCTGGTCGAGCGTCATGATGACTACGTCCGGATCCTGTGCGAGCAGGTTTTCCACCGTGACGTCACCCTTTTGAATCGAGCCGATCATGGGCATGTCGATGGCTTCCGGGAACTGCTGGAAAAGCTTCTCGCGGAATGCGGGCGCGGCTTTAAACAGGTCTTGGCCGTAGGCGACGATGTTGTCGAATGGGTCATCTTGCAGAGCAGAGGTAGCAAAGACCGCGCGTCCTTCGGCGAGGACGATGCGGTCGGGGTGCTCGTCGAATTCGAGAGTGCGTCCCGCAGCGTCTGTGACGTGGACGCTACCGTCCGCCTTGCGTGTCGAGGACGCCGTGGCGGATGTCGCCGACGTTGCGGTGGTGTCTTGTGGTTGGGTCTCGCCGGAGCATGCGACGAGGCCGAGAACTGTTGCAGCGGAGACAATGGCTACCCCTGCGCGCTGGATGAGCTTCAACCCAGTACCTTTCTAAACAATGATTAGGCTTACCTTACAAGCCTCGGAGGTAAGGTAAGGCAAGCCTGGCTTGGTGTCAAGTGTCTGGGGGTGAGTTAGGGGGACGCTGGGGAATCGCCTAGAGCGCCCCGTGCTCCAACACGAGGTCGGCGAAGTCCAGGTCGCCGTCGGGCATAGCGACCTCGGCCACGTACAGCAGGCTGAGTGCATAGTGGCGTGGGCAGAACAGCAGCGTTTCACCCGCGTGCGCTGAGCCATGTTCGGGGCAGGGATAGGACACGAAGTACTGTGCGGTGTCGCCACACGGCGCGTTGGTCCAGTTGCAGCCCTTGTGGGACCAGCCGTCGTCGGTGTCCATCGGTGGCAGCGAATCGACGGTGTCGGTGGTAAAGCGTGTGCTCATCATTTACCCCCAATGGCTTCGAGTGCGGTCGCGATTGCGGCGTCGATTTCGGCGTCGGTGTGCGGGATGGAGTCGTCGGCAAGGTGGCCCCACCTGCGCTGGAATCGTTCCTGGAGTTCGTGGCGTTTGGCGTACGGCACTTGGTGCTTATTTTCGACGACCACACTTCCGCCGTTGTTATCCACCGTGATGTACAGCAGCGTGGCGTCAAGGGAGACCTTGAGCATGAAGTTCAGGTCGGGAAAGCACAGTGCCCACCAGTTGTACTCAGCCGACGGTTCGAAGGTGACGTATTCGGGCAGGTCGGAGATCCGGTACGCGGTCGCCGCACCGCACTGGGTTGGCTGGGTGCTTGCGGCGGCGTCCATGTACTGGGCGTAGACGTAGGAGGCGTAGCCCATGTCCTGGAGGATCTCGTACCACTGGTTTGGCTCGATCGAGGTGGTGTAGGGGCCTGGGGAGTATGCGTCGGGGTGGCCGGTGTCGGCAATCAGACTGGCATCCCCAAGCCCGGTTTGTGTCGCATTGCCCGGCCAGGACAGCTCGCGTACCTCGACTCGCACTGGGCTGGAGGAAAGGACACGGTTGAGGTAGTCCTCGCAGGCCTTCGGGTCGGCGAACGCTTCCAGGCGCACCGGGGTGTAGGACACCTCGACCACGTTGTGCTCGGCGCGCTCGAGTTCGGATTCCAGATCGTCGCCGTGCCAGCGCGGATCCTGCCGGTCGGCTTCGCGCCCGCAGCCGTCGAGGTAGACGATGGCGTCGTACCAGTCCAGAAGCGTCACCGGTCGCTGCGGCAACTCGGGGATATCGGGCGTGACCACACCGTTGATAGTCACGGTCTCCACGGTGTCGTCCTCGCCGAGGCGCAAGCCGTACACCGCGTCGCTGCCGGTGTAGGTGCGGGCGTGGATCTGCCAGGTGTCGCCTATAAGCGAAAAGTCCCCCGGTGAAACCTTGGATAAATACGACGGAACGTAATCGGGTGCGGCGGCCAGCGCGCGCTCGAAAGGATTCATGCAGCCACAATACGCATGTAAATAGGTACGCTACTGGCGTGTCACCCGAGAATATTTTGTTGCGCATCCCGGAGGAGGAAGAACGCGCAGTTCGGCAGATCTACGCGGAGCTCGCGGAGCGGGGCTTCCCGCAGCAGCACCAACGGCCGCACATCTCGGTTACCTTCGCACCGACAATGCACCGCAACGCTATCGGGGAGGCGGCAGTCATCCTGCCGCCAGAATTGCCAGCTGCTTTACGACGAACCGGGGTCGTCGTCTTCGGCACCAAATCCAAACAAACCGTGGCCTGGCTGCTTGAAGCCCCCGAATCCCTCGACACGGCAGCCCAGCGCGTCAGCGCCGCCAACCCGGACGGTCGCGGCGCTCGCTGGATCCCGCACCTGACCATGGGACTGCGTATTCCCAAGGCCATGGTGCCGGACTACATCGCAGCGTTAGCCGAGGTCACATCCCCGCACTTCAAAGAACTCACCGCGGAATACGCCGCGCTCTACCAGCCGTCGCTGGGCACTGAGTTACGGCTCTGAAGTCCCTTGCGGTGGGTTAGTCGTGGTGGGGCGGGGTGTCGTCGATAAGCAATTGCCCCAACTTCGACGGCACGTCAGCACAACACCGCAACGGCTGATCAGACGCCGCGACCACCACGTTGCCGTACGCGCCGCCGGCGAGCACCGGCGCACTTGCCGCGACCATGGTGTGGCGAAACACCTCGCTCAAACCCGCTAATTCCGCACGCGTGCGTGCAAGACCAGCGGCATCTCCAATGTTCGCCACAAACAACCCACCCGGACGCAGCGCTCGATGTACTGCCCGATAAAACTCCACCGTGGTTAGTGGGCGGGGCGTGTCCGGGCCAGCGAACACATCGCGCACAATCACATCCACCGAACCTTCCAGCAACGCATGCGTAAACGCGCGTGCCTCCGCCACCTTGATCGCCACCGGCGGATCAAACGCATCGCGCACCAACCGCGCCAACTGACCATCCAGCTCCACCGCAACGTTGCTGCTCGGCCACCGATGCTGCACATAACTCGGCAACGCACACCCCGCAGCACCCAGATGCACCGCAGCAAACGGCGCGAGGGGCCGGTCCTCCACAAACCCCTGGATAAACCCCGCGATCCACCGCATGTAGTCGTACTCCAACACCTCGGGCGCGCCGGGCACCACATACGACGACGGGACGTTATTCACCTCTAACGTGTAGCCGCCGTCGCGGTCCGGATCCGCGATGATGGCCGCGTGGCCTGAAGCAATGGGGTAGGTGCCCGTGATGCGTCGCTTTGGCGCACGAGGTTTACGCCGTGGGGAGTTCATAAGGGAAATACCAGCACAGGGTCGGACCAGTTGTTACGATCGCTGCATGATCTACTTGTCGCAGGATTATATCGGTGAGCTACCCAAGCAACATATCTCGCTGGGAAAGTTTGATCCCGACAATATTCCTGCGGACCCGAACGAACTGTTTGCCACGTGGTTTAAAGAAGCCGTTGAGAACGAAGTCGGCGACCCTACTGCGGTAACCGTGGCCACGGTGGACGACAACGGTCAGCCCGATGCGCGAGTTGTTGACCTGTTGTACCTCAACTCCGACGGCTTCCACTTCGGAACCGCGACAGGAACGGCGAAGGTAGACCAGCTTGAAAAGAGCTGGGCCGCTGCGCTGAATTTCTGGTGGCAGCCCATGCGCCGGGCAGTGCGCATCCGCGGCGCTGCGTCGCGCGTTGTCGATGGTGACCGCTTTAACCTCTGGCGGGTGGAGCCGAACCACTTCGAATTTTTCAACCTTTGGGACGACCGCTCGAACTCGGATCGCGTGGCCTACGTGCTCAATGACCACGGTGACTGGGATCGCGTCCGCATCATGCCGCGCCCTTAAGCGCACCAACCTAGGCGCTGTTCCGCTACGGTCCTACCTCTCTAGGCGCTGCCCCAGGACTTGGTTTTTGCAAAGAAGCAGGCAGTCAGAGCGCCGGCGGCGATAACGAGGCACGGCAACCAAATCGACGTTGCCATCGCAGCCGCAAACGGCTCGTGCAAAAACTCCGGCAGGGGGCCGGAAACCTGCGTTGGCGATGCAGTTGGCGATGCTGGCGGTGTCTCCGCGGCGCCGCCGTTCGCACCCGCGTGTGTACCCAACCGCGAATCGAGCTGCGCGGACATCATCGCGGCAATCGCCGCCGATCCGATCACTGCACCAATCTGGCGGGTGGTGTTGTACACACTCGAACCGGCACCCGCCAACTTCGGGTTCAGGTTGCGGGTGGCAATCATGGAAAGTGGCCCCCACATCATCGAGTTGGCCACGCCGTACACCACCGAAATGGCATACATCCAGTTCGGGTCAACCCCAGGTGTTGTGATCAGTGCGGTTGCGCCGATGCTTAGCGCCGCCAGCGTCATTCCCGCTATGGCGAACGGCTTCGGGTCGTGCGTGTTGGTGAGTCTGCCGATGTACGGCGACAACACCCCGGAGACCAAGCCAGACGGCAAGATCAGCAATGCGGCGTGGGTGGGGGAGAGCTCGCCGACGGTTTGGATGTAGATCATCCACGGAATGACATAAGTGGATACCGCGAAGCCGACGGTGGAGATGGTGAAGGCGGCGAGGGAGAAGTTGCGGTCGTCGAAAAGTGCAAGCGGCACCAATGCGTTCGTGGATTGGCGTGACTGCCAGCGGAAGAAGAACACCATCGCAACAACGCCTACGACGAGCAGGGTCCACACGCGCCAGTCCCAGCCGAACTGCTGGGCTTCCTGCACGCCGAAGACGAGGCAGAACATGCCGAGTGCACTCAGCACCACGCCAAGCAAGTCAAAGTGGCGGTTATTCTGCTCCAGCTTCGGCACAAATATCCAGGCCAGGATGAGGCCGATGATGCCGATTGGGACGTTGACGTAGAAGATCCAGGGCCACCCGGCGGCGTCGACAAGCACACCGCCCAGCAGAGGTCCGGTCACCGTGGCAAGGCCGGCAGTCGCACCCCACACACCCATCGCGCCGCCGCGCTCTTTCGGCGCGAACGTGCGGATCATCACCGACATCGTCTGCGGCGTCACCAGCGCGCCACCCAAACCTTGGAAAGCGCGGGCGGCGATGAGCGCAGCCGAACTTTCCGCCAACCCGCACGCCAGCGAGGAAGCAGTAAAGATTGTCAGGCCGATCAGATAGATCGTGCGCGGCCCGAAGCGGTCCCCGAGACGCCCCGTGATCAGCAGCGGCACCGCGTAGGCGAGCAGGTAAGCACTGTTGACCCACAACACCTCGTTATATGACGCCTCCAACCCGTCAGAGATCGCCGGGATGGCTACGGAGACGATGGTGGAATCCACCAAAATCATGAAAAAGCCCAGCATCATGCTCCAAAGAGCAGGCCACGGCGAGCGCTTTACAGGGACAGTCACTGCCGAGATGATACTGGGCTTTCCCAGGGGTGGCTAGAGGCCGAGCATCTGTCGAATCTGAGGCGGAAGCATATCGACGACCTGCTGCGGGATCTGGTCCTTCACATACGGGAACACCAGCATGCCAGCCGCGCCAAGTGCGGCGACGACGCCCAACACGATGCCTGTGGTGCGCAGCGCGTCGTTGTCCTCGGAGGACAGGAGCGTCTCCGGCTTGCTCTGGACCAGGTTTTCCTCGGATTGCATGTCCGGAGTGTCGGTTGCGGCGTGCTCTTCGACCTCCAGGACCTTGTCGTCCTCGATAGCCTCATCCATGTTGATGCCGAAGAAGGTGTCCAGGCCCTTCACGTTGAACTGGGTGGACATGTAGCGGTCGTTCGTGCCGGTGTTCCACTGGGAGACGACGATGTCCATGTTGTCAATCGTGGACCCAGGCACGATGTAGCCGCCGTAAGGCTGCGACCAGTTCTTGGGATTTTGCGGCCTGAGCCAGGAGCCGTGCTTGGCAATCGTCGCCACGGGCACGTTGTCCCAGTTTTGCTCAAGCGTGTCGGAGATGCGTACCTCGATGGCCAGCTTCTCCTCGTTGAACATCACGAGCACCCAGTGACCGTTGATGTAGCGCAGGTTCATCTCGCCGGCCTTGACACCGTCCGACAGAATTGGGGCAGCGACGTTGCTCCACTTCTTGTCGGCGTCGGGTTCGGAGTAGTCGTAGAGCTCCCACTTGCTGCGATCCGCAATGTCCTGCGGCTTAAAACGCGAAAGGAAAACCTTTTCCTTGCGGGTGAAGGCACTCGACATCACGTACACGTAGCCGTCCGGGCCCTTCTCCCAGGTGATCAGGTCGCCGAGGCCTCCCGGAATGTAATTCGTTGGGGTTTTGGAAATCGACTTCCAGGTCTGGCCGTTGTCAGTGGACTTCCAGATCTCCGTGTAGAGCACGTTACCGATGCCCTTGTTCCACATGCCCTGCATGTACAAGGTGCCGTCGAGGTTGATCACATCCGACGGGATAAGCGTCAGGTTGTCGGTGTGGTGGTACGACACCAGGCTTTCCACTCGGCGTCCGTTGTTCAGGGGGCGGACGATTTCAATAAAACCGTCGTCGTTCATCTTCGCCACAACACCAACCGGGCTCAACCATTCGTTCTTGGGGCCCTTGATGGATTCGCGGAAGGAGTCGCCGAAGATCATGGCAAACTCCTTGCTGTTGTTCAGCGGCGCCATCGCACCCAGGTCGCCGTCCTTAAACCCGACGTGCTTCGAATACTTGCCCAGCACATCGTCCATCACCTGCACGATTGTGCCGTCGGGCATGGTCACAGGGTCGGACGCGCGCTTCTCAGGTGGTTTCGGGAAGGTGTAGGACTCGTTCGACGGCGATGAGGGGCGCGACGAGCCGGACGAACCAGACGAGCTAGAAGAGCTCAGGCTGGACTGGGCGTGCGCGGGGGCGCATACGGAACCGGCGAGGAGCAAGCTGCCTGCGGTGGTTGCACACAGCAAAGCGTTGCGACGAGAGGGGAAACGCATGGGAGGGCCTTCTTAAACAAAGATGTCGAATTGCGTGTGAATAAGCCCTTAGAATGTAGCAGACGAAAACGGCCCCGGCAGGTGCTCGGGGCCGTGACGTTATTGCTGTACGTTGCCTGTGTTTGGATTAGACAGCGTCGTGTTCATCCGGGTCGTTATCGGCGTCCGCCTTGGTCTCGTGACGGGTGCCCGGCTTGTGCTCCGGCGGTGCGTAAATGGAGTACAGCTTTGCCGGCTTGTCGGACTCGTTGACAAAGTTGTGCCACTTGCCGCCCGGGACGAATGCTGCCCAATCATCCTTGATCACTTCGTCGACTTCGAGGTCGTCCTCGGATGCGCCGATCATTGCGCGCAGCTCGCCTTCTTCGAGGCGCAGGAACTGGTCATGACCGTCGTGGATCTCAGCGCCGATCTCGCCGCCCGGCGGGATGGTCATGACGGTCAGCTGCAGGAACTTGCCGGTCCACAGGGTGTCGCGGAACGCCTCGTTATCAAGCGTCGCCTTTTCAATGTCAACGACGTACGGATTCGGTCCATGGTCAGCCATGATCGCTCCTTAAACTTCGGGTTCGTTACGGTTCCCACCATAGGAGCTTTTGCTTATCGACGATGCCTTCCGCCACGACGACGCTTCCGGTTCCGCCTCCTGAGCTGGACCTTCTCCACCTCGGTGAGGTAGCCCTCTGGGCGGTCGTTCTGCGCAACTCGTGTTGCGTCCGGGCGCTTCGCGGGCGCTGCAGGCGCTGCGGGCTTGTCGGGTGTTTCGGTCTCGTTGAGACGCGCGAACATCTCCGTCGGTGCGTCGAGCTCGTCTGGGCGGCCTTTGCCCTCAAGCGAGACATAGCGTGCGGTGTGCTTCGGGTGCACCGTGTCTTGAGGGTCGATCGCTGCGTCGCGCTCCACGGTGATGGCCCAGCTGCCGTCTGGAAAGTCGATCACTTGCCAGGGCGTGATCTGGCGTGCCGGCGCCGCCGATAGCGGCGGGACGGTGTCGGTGCCTTCGTCCGGGCTTGCGGCATCCAGCGCCGCCATGCCGTCGAGCAGGATCGCGCGTGCCCAAAGGTTGCCGTGCTCGTAGGAGCGAACCCATTCGACGACCTCGGGCTCCGCAAGCGAGCCGAGCACCTTGCCATCCAGGGTCGCGACGGCGGTGTCGCCGAGCGCTTGCAATCCGACGAACCATTGGCCGGGGGAGCGGTGTGCTAGATCTGCCGCGTTAAATTCCCCTTCGGTGGTGTCGATGACCAACATGTCGCCGGCACGCAGGACAGTGGCGGTCTCAGGTGCGTTGTTGCGCGGAACCGTCAACTGGGGCTCGGGCAGCAACAAGTTGACCTCGAATTGGCCGATGTCGCGTTCCAACTTCACTGCCGCCAGGGCGACGGGTTTCAGGATTGAGGAGTGGACGCGCTCCACCTCGTCGAAAAGCGAACGCCACTGCGGCGAAACTTCCCCGAGCACTGGTCCAGCCAGCATGCTGTTTTGCGATGCTGCATTGTGTAGCCGCAAACGCCACGAGGCGTTGAGGGGGTTCGCCTCAAGCACGACGGGCACGTAGGAGGTGCCCCGCTTACCAGCGAAATCCGAGAACAACGCCGCTTGGGAGACGTGATCTACAGGGATTTCAACGGCCGCACCCCATGTGGATGGAGCCAGTGGGTAAAGCTTTTGTGCCATGGGCGCATTGTAGGCGCAGCCTACGCAGCGTCCGTCGGGGCAGTCTCTTGGGAGCGCTCGGATGCGTTACCACCGCGCAGTTTGCCCACAGCAGTGACGATGCCGACGATGATGAAGCCGACGATCAGGCCAACGACGAGCGAGACGCCGGTGTCCACGAACCAGCCAAGCACACCGCCACCGACGAGTTCCTGACCCTTTTCGATGATGTGGTGTGGCCAGTCAATGCTGAAGACCTCGTCGAGGCCACGAACAATGAGGTGACCGCCGACCCAGAGCATCGCAACAGTGCCGATAACGCCGATGGTGCTAAGCACGTACGGCATGCCTTTCACCAGTGCGTGACCGGTTTTCGGTGCGTTGCCGCGCTTGATCATGCCGTGGCCGATGTCATCGATCTTCACTAGTAGCGCCACAGCGCCGTAGACGGCAAACGTGATGAAAATGCCAACCGCGAGCAGTACTGCGGCCTCCATCCAAATTGACTGGTCCTTGACCTCGTCCAACGCGATGATCATGATCTCCGCGGAAAGGATCAAGTCCGTGCGGATCGCGCTGTTGACCAGAGAATCCTCGTCCTGCTCTGTTCTATTGACCGCTTGTTCTTGCTGCTCCTCGGCGTCGGAGGAAAGCTTATGGGCGATCTTCTCCGCGCCCTCAAAGCACAGGTATGCGCCGCCAAGCATGAGGATCGGGACCAACGCCCACGGTGCAATCGCGTTGAGCAGCAGCGCGATCGGCAGGATAAACAGCAGCTTGTTGCGCAGGGATCCTTTGGTGATGCGCCAGATCATCGGAAGCTCACGCGCCGGAGTAACACCGGAGACGTATTGCGGGGTGACCGCGGCATCGTCGATTACAACCCCGGCTGCTTTCGTGGATGTTTTTGCGGTCAAGGTGGCGACATCGTCGACGCTTGCCGCGGCTTGTCGTGCGATCAGTGCGACATCGTCGAGAAGTGCGAGGAGGCCACCGGCCATGAGGGTCCTTTCATACAGGTGCAACTGCTTTGCGACGCAAACGCCACGGGCCTCGAGTGTATTGCACGTACCTCCTGACACACGATGCTCACAGCGTTTCAAAAGATATTTGTGAAACTCCCCACGGGCGACCGTCAAGTGTGGTGAAATACATGGACATCCAAATTGTGAGCCACAGGACATTCCTTGGCTCCATACTTGGTCGAAGGAGAACACATGCAACTGAAGAAGACAGCGGCGATTCTTGGCGCCGGTGCCCTGACGTTCGGTCTGGTCGCCTGCGGTGACTCAAACGATTCTGCAGATGGTGGCGCTGAAGGCACCACCAGCGGTGGCGACAACTACGTTCTTGTCAACGGCTCGGAGCCGCAGAACCCGCTCGTACCGGGCAACATCAACGAGACCGGTGGCGGCCGCATCATCGACCAGATCTTCGCAGGCCTGGTCTATTACGACGGCGACGGCGAAGTGCAAAACGATATCGCCGAGTCCATCGAGCCGGAAGGCGACGCAGGCTACCGCGTCACCCTGAAGGACGCGAAGTGGTCCGACGGCACCGCAGTGACCGCCAAGGACTTCGTCGACGCATGGAACTACACGGTAGAAAATTCGCTGCTCGGCGCGTACCACCTCGAGCCGATCAAGGGCTTCGAGGAGGGCAAGAAGCTCGAAGGCCTCGAAGTTGTCGACGACAAGACCTTCACCATCGAGCTGACCCAGCCGGAGTCTGACTTCCCGAGCCGCCTTGGCTACACGGCGTTCTTCCCGATGCACCCGTCCGCATACGACGACATCGAGGCGTACGGTGAGAAGCCGATCTCCAATGGCCCGTACACGCTGTCCGAGTGGAACCACAACCAGAACGCAGTTGTTGTCCCGAACGCTGAGTACGACGGCCCGCGCAAGGCCCAGAACGACGGCCTGGACTACGTCTTCTACGCGCAGCAGGACGCCGCCTACGCCGACCTGCTCTCCGGCAACCTGGACGTCCTCGACGCCATCCCGGACTCTGCATTCGCAACCTTCGAAGACGAGCTCGGCGACCGTGCAGTGAACCAGCCGGCAGCGATCTTCCAGTCCATGACGATCGGTGAGAAGGCCGACCACTTCAGCGGTGAGGAGGGTGCGCTTCGTCGTCAAGCAATCTCGCGTGCGATCAACCGCGAGGAGATCACGGCAACGATTTTCGACGGCACCCGCACCCCGGCCACGGACTTCACCTCCCCGGTGCTGCCGGGCCACTCCGACAGCCTCAACGGTGTTGAGGTACTGAAGTACGACCCGGAGGAGGCGAAGCGTCTGTGGGCTGAAGCCGACGCAATCGCACCGTTCACCGGCGAGTTCACCATCTCCTACAACGCTGACGGTGGCCACCAGGCATGGGTCGATGCTGTTGCGAACTCCATCCGCAACACCCTCGGCATCGAGGCAGTGGGCAACGCGTACCCGGACTTCAAGTCCCTGCGCGATGACGTGACCAACCGCACCATCGAAGGCGCATTCCGTACCGGCTGGCAGGCAGACTACCCGCTGCTGAGCAACTTCCTTGGCCCGTTGTACGGCACCGGCGCAGGCTCGAACGACGGCGACTACTCCAACGCTGAGTTCGACGACCTGCTGAAGAAGGCCAACGGTGCAGCAGACCAGGAAGCAGCCGTGAAGGACCTCAACGCGGCGCAGGAGATCCTGCTGAAGGATCTGCCAGCAATCCCGCTGTGGTACTCGAACCTGACCGGTGGCTACTCCGAGGACGTTGACAACGTTGTCTTCGGCTGGAACCAGGTGCCGCTCTACTACCAGATCACCAAGAAGTAACACCCCGCTGTTGGCGAATTAGATTCGCGACAACGGCAACGACCGCGCCGTCCACATCCCCCCTGGGTTGTGGCGGCGCGGTTTCTATTTTTCGGTCCGTTGGACCGCACGCGCGGGGCGGCCGGATTATGGGAGGTTACGTTTATTGTGGTGGACTCCTTAGAGCACGCTGAGTGTTTGACAGCACAACATGCGAAAACATGAAAAGACACAAGGAGTCAAGGTGCATATCAAGAAAGCAGTTGCCGCCCTCGGCGCCGGCGCACTGGCGCTCGGCCTTGCCGCATGTGGTGGCTCCGCCGACAATTCTGCCGACGGAGCAGGAAACTACGTTCTGACCAACGGTTCCGAGCCACAGCGTCCGTTGCTGCCCGCAGATACGAATGAGACTGGCGGCGGCCGCATCGTCGATGTCCTGTACGCAGGTTTGACCTACTACGACAAGGACGGCGAAAGCCACAACGAGCTCGCAGAGTCCATCGATCTCGAGGGTGAGAAGACCTACCGTGTCACGCTGAAGGACACGAAGTGGGCCGATGGTACCCCGGTGACGGCGAAGGACTTCGTCGACGCGTGGAACTACGCAGTCGAGAACTCCCAGATGAACGCGTACTTCTTCGAGCCGATCAAGGGCTACGAGGACGGAAAGCCGCTCGAGGGCCTGGAGGTTATCGACGACAAGACCTTCACCATCGAGCTCGAGCAGCCGGAGGCTGACTTCCCGCAGCGTCTCGGCTACACGGCATTCTCGCCGCTTCACCCGTCTGCGTTCGACGACATGGAAGCGTACGGCGAAAACCCGATCTCGAACGGCCCTTACAAGCTGCTGGAGTGGAACCACAACCAGGACGCCATCGTGGTGCCGAACGAGGAGTACCAGGGTGATCGCAAGGCGCAGAACGACGGCGTGAACTTCATCTTCTACGCCCAGCAGGACGCGGCCTATGCCGACCTGCTCTCCGGAAATCTCGACGTGCTCGATGCTGTGCCAGATTCTGCACTGGCCAACTTCGAAGACGAGCTTGGCGAGCGCGCTGTGAACCAGCCAGCAGCTGCATTCCAGTCGATCACCATCAACGAGAACGAAGAGCACTTCGGCGGCGAGGAAGGCAAGCTTCGTCGCCAGGCAATCTCTAAGGCGATCGACCGCGAGCAGATCACCAAGACCATTTTCGACGGCACCCGCACCCCGGCGACCGACTTTGCCGCACCGGTGATCCCGGGCCACTCCGACAACCTTGAGGGCGTCGACGTGCTCAAGTACGACCCGGAGGAGGCAAAGCGCCTGTGGGAGGAAGCCGACAAGATCAACCCGTACACCGGTGACCTGGAGATCTCCTACAACTCCGATGGTGGCCACCAGGCATGGGTCGATGCTGTTGCGAACTCCATCCGCAACGCCATCGGCATCGAGGCAGTGGGCAACGCCTACCCGGACTTCAAGTCCATGCTCGACGATATGGACAACGACGCCGTCAAGGGCGCATTCCGTACCGGCTGGAGCGCTGACTACCCGTCGCTGGGTAACTTCCTGATCCCGCTGTACGGCACGGGCGCTTCCTCGAACTATGCGCGTTACTCCAACCCGGCAGTCGACGCACTGCTGGAAGAAGCAGCAACCGCAGCTTCTCCGGAAGCTGCTGCTGAAAAGTACAACGAGGTGCAGAAGGTTCTGTTTGAGGATCTCCCAGCGATCCCGCTGTGGTACTCCAACGTTGCAGGTGGCTACTCCGAAAACGTAGAGAACGTCGCGTTCTCCTGGCGCTCACTTCCGGTGCTGCATCAGATCACCAAAAACTAGGTGGTAACCTAAGCAACCACGCAAAGTGGCCCGTTCGCATTTTGCGGCGGGTCATTACTCGTTTCACACTCAATACTGGTTTTCGTCCCGACTCACATGGAAAAGGAGAGCCCGGAACCATGCTGCGTTATATCGGGCGGCGGCTGCTCCAAATGATCCCCGTCTTCTTCGGGGCCACACTGTTGCTTTACGCCCTCGTGTTCCTCATGCCGGGCGACCCCGTACAGGCGCTTGGCGGAGACCGCGGCCTGTCCGAGGCCGCCCGCGCCCGCATCGAAGCGGAATACAACCTTGATAAACCATTTATCGTCCAATACCTGCTCTACATCAAGGGCATTTTCATGGGCGATTTTGGCAAGACCTTCTCCGGCCAGCCCGTCGCGTCGGTGATGGCTAACGCGTTCCCGGTGACCATCAAGCTCGGTTTGATGGCGCTGGCGTTTGAGGCTGTGTTCGGCATCATCTTCGGCGTGATCGCCGGTGTGCGCCGCGGCGGTGTCTTCGACTCCACGATTCTCGTCGCATCGCTGATCGTCATCGCCGTCCCGTCGTTCGTGATCGGCTTTGTCATGCAGTACCTCTTCGGCGTGAAGTGGGGACTGTTGCCTGCAACGGTCGGGCGCAATGAGTCATTTGAAGCGTTGCTCATGCCTGCGATCGTGCTTGGTGCGCTGTCGTGCGCGTACGTGATCAGGCTGACGCGTCAGTCCGTGAGCGAAAACCTTCGCGCAGACTACGTCCGTACCGCGCGAGCTAAGGGTCTGAGCGACGGTACCGTGATGACCCGCCACGTGCTTCGCAATTCCATGATCCCGGTCGTGACTTTCCTTGGCGCTGACCTTGGTGCGCTGATGGGTGGCGCGATTGTGACCGAAGGCATCTTCGGCATTAACGGTATCGGTGGCACGATCTACCAGTCGATCATTAAGGGCGAGCCCGCGACCGTCGTGTCGATCACCACTGTGCTGGTGATTATCTACATCGTTGCCAACCTCATCGTTGACCTGCTTTACGCAGTACTCGACCCAAGGATCCGCTATGACTAATTCCATTCCACAACCTGAAATGTCGGCTGATCGCACGATGGCCAATGCTGGGGTGCTGCGCGGTCAGGAATACTACGTCGCAGAGACCGATGAGACTGGTCTCGGCGCAGTTGATGCTGTGCCGGATGCCGGTACACCCACCAGCCAGTGGGCTGAAGCTTGGAACTACCTGCGTCGCAGGCCGCTGTTCTGGTTCTCTGCAGTATTGATCCTGCTTGCCGTCACCGTCGCTGTGTTCCCTGGTCTGTTCACCAGCGTCGATCCGCGCGAGTGCATGCTGTCGCGCTCGCTGAACGGGCCGACGGACGGGCACATCTTCGGCTTTGACCGTCAAGGCTGCGATATTTACTCGCGCATGATGTACGGTGCTCGCGCATCGGTTACGGTCGGCGTGCTGACCACACTGATCGTGACCGTGCTTGGTGGCCTCATCGGTGCGATCGCCGGTTACTTCGGCGGCATCTGGGACACACTGCTATCGCGTCTGACTGACATCTTCTTCGCGGTGCCGCTCGTGCTGGCCGCGATCGTCGTCATGTCCATGTTCCAGAACAAGCGCTCGATCTGGATGGTGGTATTCGCGCTGTCCATGTTCGGCTGGACCCAGATCGCCCGCATCACCCGCGGTGCAGTGATGGGGATTAAGAACGACGAGTTCGTCACCGCCGCCCGCGCGGTGGGGGCGAGCGACTGGAAGATCATCACCTCCCACATCCTGCCGAACGCCGCGGCGCCCGTGATCGTGTACGCCACGGTTGCGCTCGGCCAGTTCATCGTGGCCGAAGCGACCCTGTCCTTCCTGGGCATCGGTCTGCCGTCCACGGTGGTGTCGTGGGGTGGCGATATTTCGGCTGCGCAGGCGTCGCTACGCACTCAGCCGATGGTGCTGTTCTACCCGGCAATTGCGCTCGCACTGACGGTGCTGAGCTTCATCATGATGGGCGACGTCGTGCGCGACGCCCTTGATCCGAAGGCGAGGAAGCGATGACCACCGCAATCGGCAAAGACAACAACACTGGCGCGCCCGAGCCGCTGCTTGAGGTGACCGACCTCCGCATCACGTTCGAGTCCTCCACGGGTGTGGTTGAGGCTGTGCGTGACTTCGATATGACGATCTACCCGGGCCAGAAGGTCGCAATCGTGGGCGAGTCCGGTTCGGGCAAGTCCACCTCTGCCATGGCGGTGCTCGGCCTGCTGCCTGGCACCGGCAAGGTCACTGGCGGCTCGATCAAGCTGCGCGGCGAGGAACTGACCAATCTCGATGAGAAGGGCTGGCAGAAGATTCGCGGCAACAGGATTGGTCTGGTGCCGCAGGATCCGATGTCTAACCTGAACCCGGTGTGGCGTATCGGTACCCAGGTGGAGGAGTCGCTGAAGGCGAACAACATCGTCGAAGGCTCCGAGCGCCACCAGCGCGTCATCGAGTTGCTTGAGCATGCAGGCCTGCCGGACGCGGAGCGTCGTGCGGGTCAGTTCCCGCACGAGTTTTCCGGTGGCATGCGCCAGCGCGCACTCATCGCGATGGGCTTGGCTGCGAACCCGGAGCTGCTCATTGCCGACGAGCCCACGTCTGCCCTCGATGTGACCGTGCAGAAGCGCATCCTGGACCACCTTGAGATGCTCACCCAGGAATCCCAGACCGCGCTGCTGTTCATCACTCACGACCTGGGGCTTGCAGCAGAGCGCGCTGACCACCTGCTGGTTATGCACCGCGGCCGTGTGGTTGAGCGCGGACCGAGCCTGGATATTTTGCGCAACCCGAAGCATCCGTACACCCGCAGGCTGGTTAACGCGGCTCCGTCGCTGGCAGCCGCGCGTACGCACGCTGCGCTGAAGGATGAAGACGTCACGGTGGCCGAGACCAAGCCGGAGGACGTGGTCATCCGGGTGGATAACCTGGTCAAGGAGTTCGACGTCCGTGGCCAAAAGGGTGCGAAGAAGACACTGCGCGCGGTCGACGAGGTGTCCTTCGATCTTCGCCGCGGCACCACGCTTGCGCTGGTGGGTGAGTCTGGCTCCGGCAAGTCCACTGTGGCCAACATGGCGCTAAGCCTGCTTGAGCCGACCAGCGGCACCGTGTACTTCGAGGGTCGCGACATCTCGGAGTTAAACCGCAAGGAACTGTTCAAGCTGCGTCGCAAGATGCAGGTGGTGTTCCAGAACCCGTACGGTTCGCTCGACCCGATGTACTCGATCTACCGCTGCATCGAGGAGCCGTTGCGCCTGCACAAGGTGGGCTCGCGTAAGGAGCGCGACGCTCGCGTGGCGGAGCTGCTGGACATGGTGCAGATGCCGAGGTCCGCGATGCGTCGCTACCCGAACGAGCTCTCTGGCGGTCAGCGTCAGCGCATCGCGATTGCACGTGCGATGGCGTTGGGCCCAGAGGTCATCGTCCTCGACGAGGCGGTCTCGGCCCTCGACGTGCTCGTGCAGGATCAGATTCTGCAGTTGCTCAAGGGCCTGCAGGATGAGATGAACCTGTCCTACCTGTTCATCACCCATGACTTGGCTGTGGTCCGCGAGACCGCAGACGACATTGTGGTGATGCGCCAGGGCAAGGTTGTGGAGCAGGGGCCGGCGGATGCGATCTTCGCCGACCCGCAGGCGGATTACACCCGCAACCTGATCGATTCCGTGCCGGGTCTCCACATCGAGTTGGGGCGCGGCTAGGAGCATAATTGCTTATCGACGACGCCACCGCACCGATGCGGGACGTCGTCGATAAGCATGTCTGGGGCGTGTTGTAGCATCGCCTCCGAGAACTGAACACACACGGGTGCTGCGTTCGCAGCTGAGATGCCTTCGGGCGGACCGTTGAACCTGATCCGGGTAATGCCGGCGATAGGAAGGAAAGCACATGACTGTGCCTGTTAAGAACAATTCTTGGCGTGTAATCGATATTGTCACCGCCGCCGTCCTCGGTGTGGCGTGTGGTCTGCTGTTTTGGGTGTGGAACAGCGTTGGCTACGCAGGGTTTAAGGCACTGGATACGTTGACGCCGGGCCTTGGTGGCCTGGTCACCGGTATCTGGTTCACCGGCGGTGTGCTTGGCGGACTGATCATCCGCAAGCCTGGCGCAGCCGTGTTCGTCGAGGTCATCGCGGCGTCGGTTTCAGCGCTGATCGGCAGCCAGTGGGGCATTGAGACGCTCTACTCGGGCCTGGCCCAAGGCCTTGGCGCAGGGTTGATCTTCCTGCTCTTCGCGTACCGTCGCTTCGATCTGACGGTGGCAATCTTGGCCGGTATCGGCTCCGCTGTCGGCGCGTTCATCCTCGAGCTGTTCCTGTCGGCGAACCTGGCGATGAGCCTGCAGTTCAACATCATCTACCTGACCTGCATGGTCATCTCCGGCGCGATCCTTGGCGGCGTGCTGTGCCACTACCTGGTCAAGGCACTCGCGAAGACCGGTGCGCTGGACCGCTTCGGCGCAGGCCGTGAGCGTTTCAACCAGGCTGCGTAAATGACGCTGGCGATTCGTGCTCGAGGGTTGACGTACCAGCACGCCACGCGTCCCCAGCCTGCGTTTACTGGCGTTGATCTCGACGTCGAGCGCGGCGAGCGCATCCTCATCTCCGGCGACTCTGGTTCCGGCAAGTCCACGTTGCTCGCGGTCATCGCGAAACTTATCGACGACTCCGAGGACGGCAGCAAAACCGGCATCCTCGAGGTCAACGGCACGGTAGGCATGGTGCTGCAGGACCCGGAGGCGCAAACAATCCTGTCGCGCGTGGGCGACGATGTCGCGTTCGGCGCCGAAAATCTTGGGGTGCCGCGCGACGAGATCTGGCGCCGCGTGGAGGCCTCCCTGGGCGCCGTCGGCTTGGACCTGCCGCTCGATCACCCCACGTCACGCCTGTCCGGTGGACAGAAGCAACGCCTTGCACTGGCCGGGGTGTTGGCCATGGGAGCGGATATTTTGGTGCTCGACGAGCCGACCGCGAACCTCGACCCGCGTGGCCGCGACGAGGTCATCAACGCCGTCGACCGCGTCTGCAAACGCACCGGTGCGACCCTGATTGTGGTGGAGCACCGCCCCAAGCACTGGTCGCACGTGGTGGACACCTACTACCGCTTGGATGCGGACGGTCTTCGCCGCATTACCGAAGAAGAGCTACCGCAGGTGCCTTCGTTGCCGCCGGCGAAGCAGGTTCCCGCTGGCACGCCGGCTGCGGTTGCGACGCAGAACTTGCTCACCCGCTTCGGCCCGCCGCGCACGGTGCTTGCGCCTGAGGGGTTCTCCACTGTGGTCACCGGTGAAAACGGCTCGGGAAAAACTACGCTCGTGCAGGTACTTGCCGGGCTAACACCGCCGAAGCAAGGGCGGGTGGAGTACTCGGAAACTATCCGCCAGGGGCTAGCCAAGCCGTCGATTGACTGGTCCTCGGCAGATCTGGCGCAACGCATCGGGTACGTCTTCCAGGAACCGGAACACCAATTTGTCACTGCCACCGTGCGCGAGGAAATGGCGCTGTCTGGTGCGCCGCAGGAACGCATCGATGATCTGCTGCAGCGTTTGCGCCTGACCCACCTCGTCGACGCCAACCCGTTCACACTCTCTGGCGGGGAGAAACGCCGACTTTCGGTGGCAACCGCGCTGGTCAACGCTCCGAAGTTGCTTATTTTGGACGAGCCGACCTTCGGCCAGGACGATCGCACCTTCGTCGAACTCGTCGGCCTGATCCGCGAACTCACGGACAAGGGCGTCACGGTCATCTCGATTACCCACGACGAAGCGTTTATCGCATCGCTTGGAGACCACACCGAACACATCACGGCAGGGGAGGGTCAGCCATGAACCTGCTGGCAAACATCAACCCCGTGACCCGGATCCTTGGCCTGGCGCTACTGACAACCCCGTTGATGTTCACCGTGGACTGGGTTTCCGCCACCGTTGTGCTCGCGTTCACGCTGCTCATGGTGCCGTTGTGTGGGTTGAGCTAC
Organism: Corynebacterium sp. HMSC067D03; assembly: GCF_001811185.1. Lineage (NCBI taxonomy): Bacteria > Bacillati > Actinomycetota > Actinomycetes > Mycobacteriales > Corynebacteriaceae > Corynebacterium > Corynebacterium sp. HMSC067D03. The sequence goes on along the minus strand of NZ_KV803783.1, from coordinate 16,021 downwards.
GGACGGTTTTTCAAACGCGCGGTGCCGATCCTCATCGTCGCGCCCCTGGCCGGTATCCCGATGGCGCTCTACGGACAGGCGGGCGGGGAGACCTACCTGAACTGGGGTTTGGTCCACGTCACGGAACTGTCCGTCTCTCTTGCGGGTGCGATGGTGTTGCGCGTGCTCGCCATCGCGCTGCCGGTGGTGCTGTTGTCCGCCGATGTCGACCCGACTGACCTTGGCGACGGCCTCTCCCAAGTCCTTCGTCTCCCCGAACGCTTTGTCATCGGCACGGTCGCGGCCCTTCGCATGCTCACACTGCTTCGCGACGACCTCGACGCCATGCGCCGATCGCGTCGCGCCCGCGGTATCGCGGACCAAGGCAAGATCAAATACTGGTTCACCTTGTCATTCGGGCTGTTGGTGATGTCGCTGCGCCGTGCCGGAAAACTCGCCACCGCAATGGAGGCGCGCGGTTTTGGCGGACCGACGAAGCGTTCCTGGGCCCGAGAATCCAAACTGCGCAGCCGCGACTGGGGCGTCATGGTTGTGTGCCTTGGGGTGGCACTTGTCGCACTTGGCATCGCGTGGCTCACAGGCGACCTGCGTCCAGTGTGGTCAGTGCGATGACATACACCCTGCTCATCGATGGCCCATCTGGCTCCGGCAAGACCACCCTGGCCAACCAGATCGGCGACGCGCTCGGTATCCGGGTGGTGCACCTCGACGATTTTTACCCCGGTTGGTACGGCCTCGAAGAAGGTGCCGCGATGGTCGCCCGCGATGTGCTGCACCCTGCCAGGCCAGGGTTTTGGCGCTGGGACTGGATCAACCACGAGCGCGCCGAGTGGGTGCCGCTCGACCCCGCAGAGGATCTTGTGGTGGAAGGTGTTGGGGCGGTCACGGAGTCGTCGATACGCGCCGCCCGGGCGCGTGGAACCGTCAACACCATCCGCGTGACCGCCGACCTAAAGATGCGAAAAACCCGGGCCCTGCGCAGGGACCCGGGCTACGCCCCCTGGTGGGGGATGTGGGCAGCGCAGGAAGCACGACTTCCGACGCTGCCCGTCGATGTGACGGTTAGGAGATAGCCTCCTCCGCCGGCTTGTACACCGTACGCACGCGGGAGCGCTCCGCATCCGGATCAGGGATCGGAATCGCCGACAGCAGCGCCTTCGTGTACGGGTGCTGCGGGTTGTCGAAGACGTCGTCGGTCTCGCCGAACTCCACAAAGTCGCCCTTGTACATCACGGCCACACGATCCGACAGGTGGCGCACCACCGACAGATCGTGTGCGACGAACAGGTAGGACAGGCCAAGCTTGCGCTTGAGCGAATCCAGCAGGTTAATCACGCCGGCTTGGATGGACACGTCGAGGGCTGACACTGGCTCGTCGAGCACAATCACCGCAGGGTTCGTCGCCAACGCACGAGCCAAGCCGATGCGCTGACGCTGACCACCAGAGAAGTGGCCAGGGAAGCGGTCCAACTGCTTCTCATCCAGACCCACCGTGCGCATGAGCTCGGAGATACGGGCATCCTTGTCGCCCTCGTAGCCCAACGCATCCAACGGCTCTTGGATGATCTCCTTGACCGTCATACGCGGGTTCAGCGAGCTCATCGGATCCTGGAACACCATCTGAATATTGCGGCGTGCCTGACGACGATCCGACGCACTCATCTTCGCCGCGTCCTTGCCACAGATCACGATGCGGGAATCACCCTGTGGATCCAGGCCCATGATCTCTAGCAGGGTCGTGGTCTTACCGGAACCGGACTCACCCACAATGGCCATGCACTCACCGGCGCGAACATCGAAGGAGATGTTCTTCACAGCCTCCACGGTGCCGATGCGGCGCTTCACCAGCGCGCCCTTGGTCAGTGGGAACGCACGGTAGAGGTTCTCTACCTCGAGGGTGACTTCGCGCTCCTCGCGCGGGATGCCCGCGAACTTGTTCTCCGGCAGGACAGGTGCGGGGAACAACGGCTTACCGTCGAGAGTGCCGTTTTCAATCTCATCGTGGCGTACGCACGCAACCATGTGGTTCTCGTCGCCCTTGTTCGGCACCAGCGGCGGCTCCTGCGTCAGGCAGGCCTCGGTGGCGATGGGGCAGCGTGGTGCGAACTGGCAGCGGTCGGCGACGTCGATGAGCATCGGCGGGTTGCCGTCAATGAACGTCAGCGGCTCGTTCGACGGCTGATCCACACGTGGAGTGGAACCCAGCAGACCCACTGAGTACGGCATCTTCGGGTTGCCGAAAAGCTGGTGGACCTCGGCGCGTTCCACCGGTCGGCCGCCGTACATCACCAGCACGTCATCGGCGGTGCCTGCGACCACACCCATGTCGTGGGTAATCATGATGCAGGCAGCGCCGGTCTCACGCTGCGCCTTCTTGATCACTTCCAGAATCTGAGCCTGGATGGTTACGTCGAGGGCGGTGGTGGGTTCGTCGGCAATAAGCACCTTCGGGTTATTCGCAATTGCGATTGCGATCACCACACGCTGACGCATACCGCCCGAGAATTCGTGCGGGAAGGAACGCAGGCGCTTCTTCGGCTCGGGGATACCCACCAGGTCGAGCAACTCCGCGGCACGGTCCATCGCCTTCGACTTAGAGATGTTCGTGTGCGCCTGGATGGCTTCCACCAACTGCGTGCCGATGTCGTACACCGGGGTCAGAGCGGACAGCGGATCCTGGAAGATCATGCCGATGCCGTTGCCACGAATCTTCGACATTGCGGCATCCGACTTGCCCAGGAGCTCCTCGCCCTCAAACTTCACAGAACCGGTGACCTTGGCGTAATCCGGCAACAGGCCCATGACAGCGAGAGAGGTGACGGACTTGCCGGAACCTGATTCGCCCACGATGCCGAGGGTACGGCCTGGGAGGAGATCGAAATCCACGCCTCGCACCGCGCGGACCACGCCGGCCTCCGACGGGAACGACACGTTGAGGTCGCGTACCGAAAGCACCGGGGAACCCGAGTTGTTGATGCTGGTTGTCATGCTGCAGAACCTCCAGAGTTCGAGTTCGGGTCGAGTGCGTCACGCAGACCATCGGCGATGAACGCCATGGACACGGTGAGCAAGGTCAGGACGAGGGCAGGGAAGTAGAACTGCCACGGAGCGGTCACCAGGGTTGCGGTACCAGACTGCAACAACGTACCCAGGGACACGTCCGGCAGCTTCACACCGAGGCCCAAGAACGACAGGGCGGTCTCAGACATGATCGTGGACACGATGCCCAACATCAGCTGGATAATCAGCAGCGACGCGACGTTCGGGATGATGTGGCGCACGATTGTCTTGGAGTTGGACACGCCCATGAACTTGGCGGCACGCACATAGTCGTTTTCGCGGATGGACAACGACAAGGACCAAATCACACGTGCTGAGTACATCCAGCCAAACGCGATGAGCACGACGGTGAGCACCTTCCAGTCGCCGCCCGAGCCGGATACCAGCAGGGCGATGATGAGGAACGTCGGCACAGCCAGCAGGAAGTGGATCACTGCCAGCACAATCTTCTCCAAGCTTCCGCCAAACAGGGCAGCACCTGCACCGACAATCGCGGAGATCACCGTGGTGGCAATCGATGCCGGTACCGCAATAGACAACGAGCGACCGAGGCCGTGCACCACCTGTGCAAACAGGTCGTTGCCGGAGTCAGTAGTGCCAAACCAGTGCTCGCCGGAAGGTGCGACGGACAGGTTCATGAAGTCCGGGTCGTCGTAGCTCCACGGTGTCATGAACTTGCCAAAGAGCGCGAGCAGTACCATCAGGAAGAAAATCACCAGGCCGACAACCGCGGCCTTGTTACGCATGAAGCGGCGCAGGTAAATCTTCGACTTACGCGTTGCGCGCATCGTCTGCTGATCTTCGATGCTGTCGCCCTGCTTCGGCAGGATTGGCGGCGTGTTCTTGTCTTTACTCATCACGCCGTCGGCCTGGCGGCCGGTCTCAGAGATGGCGGTCATGTCGTTGACCGGCATTGCGGCGTGCAGCGCCAGCTCGCTCGAGGTGGCGTGGGCGCGGGGGTCACTGAGCTTGCGGGATGTACCGCGTGGTGGCTTGTTTGTCATGGCTGTGATCTCCTTAGCTCACGCGCACGCGCGGGTCGAGGGCAACAACGATGAGGTCGGCCAAGATAGCGGACACTGCGGTCATTGCGGCACCGAATGCGGCCACAACGACGACACCGTGGACGTCGTTACGCGCAATCGTTTGGATGAAGTACTGGCCCATGCCTTGCCAGGCGAAGATGCGCTCCGTCATCACGGCACCGGTGAAGATGCCGGGCACCGAGAACGCCACCGAGGTAGCAACCGGAATTAGCGAGGTTCGCAGCGCGTGTTTGCGCACTGCTTGCGCCTTGGTTAGGCCCTTCGCGCGGGCGGTGCGGACGTAATCGGCGTTCAAGTTATCCAACAGCAGTGTTCTCTGCATGAAGTGATAGCCCGCATACGAAATGATCAACAGTGACAAGGTGGGGAGCACGAGGTGTTGGGCGTAGTCGACCATCTTCGGGAAGAACCCTTCAACGCCCGGGTTGGAAGCACCGGTGACGTAGAAGACGCGCTTGCCGGTCCACTCGTTGACCTTCAGACCGAACCACACCACGGCGATCGAGGCGACGACCACGTGAATGTTCATCGTGATGATCGAGATGCCCTGCCACATGCGGTCGGCGCGCTTGTACTGGCGCGACGCAGTGTACACACCGAGGGCGACACCGAGGAGGATCGACAGCAGGGTGGCAAACAGGGTCAGCTGCGCGGAGACCCAGATGCGGTAGGAGACTTGTTCATTGACGGAGTCGCCGATCGGGGATTTACCCCAGTCCCAACGCGTCAGGACGCCAGTAAGCCACGTCCACCAACGCTCGAAGATTGGTGTGTTTGGGTTCAAGTTCAACGGATCGAGCAGTGCATCGATCTGCTCTTCTGGCAGAGGTGGTCGGCGGCCAAAGTAGTTGGCGCGGGGATCGAGGAAAAAGCTGGCGAGAAAAAACGTGAGGTTGGTGGCAAGAAAAACAATCAAGCCCCAGCTCAGCGTCTTCCGGATCAGGTATCGAAACATAGTGTCTCTCAGTTCCGTGGTGGGCGGACGGGGGAGTTATTGAGAAAGATTGGAAGCCCGCCCAGCGTGGGAATGCTGGGCGGGCTCGCACTCAGTTCGTGGATTTCACGTGCGTCGAACCGTTACGGTTACTTCGCCCAGCCCACGTTCTCGATCGGGAGGATCGCAAAGGAGTTAGCACCGAAGTTTGCCAGGCCCTTCTTCACGGCGACGATGGCCGGGCCGTTGGCGTACGGCATGATGCCGTACTGAGCCAGGGCTTCCTTCTCAAGCTCGTTTGCGCGCTTGATCTGCTCGTCAGCATCCGGGAGCTGCTGCAGTTCCTCAATCTTCTTGTCCATCTCCGGGGTGCCGGTGCCGGACTTGTTCAGCTCGGAATCGGACTTGTAGATCTGGCCGAAGTACGCCACACCGAACGGGTCGGAGGAGCGGAAGCCGGACATGAACAGGTCGAAGTCGCGCTCGGAGACGACCTTGGAGAAGTCGGAGCTCGGACGCTCCTCAACCTGGACGTCGATGCCAATGTTGCGCAGCATTGCCTGCAGGGCAGTGGTGGTCGCCTGGATCATCGGGGAGTCACCCAGGGTGACGTAGCGCACGGACAGCGGGTTGGACTCGTCGTAGCCTGCTTCCTTGAGCAGCTCCTTGGCCTTCTCCGGGTCGTACTGGATGACCTCGCCGAAGTTGTCCTCGTAGCCCGGCTGGGTCTGGTACAGGTTGAACGAACCTGGCAGATCCTCGGTGTAGCCGAGGCCCTGGAAGCGGATCGCGGCGAGCTGCTCGCGGTCAACACCGCGCATGATGGCCTCGCGGACCTTGATGTCGTCCAGGCCCGGGGCGGTGGAGTTGATCGTCATCAGGTAGTTCGCCGGGTTCAGGGCGGTGCGGATCTCGATGGAGTCGCCCATCTCCTTCGCCGTTGCCAGACGGTCACGGGAAGAAACGCCGGTTGCGTCGATCTCGCCTGCGCGGAAGGCGTTCAGGGATGCCTGGTCTTCCATCTGGCGGTAGGTGATCTTGTCCAGCTTCGGCTTCTCGCCCCACCAGTTCTCGTTCGGGACGAAGGAGGCGGTGCCGCCTTCGAAGTCAACGTTCTCAACCTTGAACGGGCCAGCGCCCCACTCCGGGTTGACCTTCTTCAGGTAAGCGTTCATGAACGTGTCCGCGTCCTTGACCTGCGGCGGCACGAGGGTGCCGAAGAGGCCCTCCCACCACGGGTATGCCTGCTTGAAGGTGACAACGGCCTGCTTGTCGTCCTCGCCGCGCTCGACGGACTCGATGAGCTCGTAGCCGTCGGTGGAGTTGACCTGGACATCCGGGTTGGAGCCGTTGTTGAACTTGAAGGTGTTCTCGAAGGCGGTCCAGTCAAGCGGGGTGCCGTCGTTGTACACGGCGTCCGGGTTGATGGTGTAGGTGACCACGGTCTTGCCGTCGACGGTCTCATCCTTCACGTCGGTCAGATAAGCCGGGTTCGGGTGATAGGTGCCGTCGCCGTCGAAAAGCGTGAGCTGCGGGTTGTACTTGCTCCAGATGGTGTCCGTGTAGGACGTCATGTTCGCGTGGAACACGTTCTGCTGCTCAGCAATTTCGGTAATCGCGAGAGTGAGCTCGCCGCCATCCTGGATCTGGTCGCGCTCGAGCGGGTTGTAGTCACCGGCAGCGTTGACTTCGAGCTGTTCGCCCGAGTTGTCAGCTTCCTTGGAGTTCGCGGAGTCCTGTCCGGCCTGGTTTGCGGTGGTCTCTTCGGTTCCGCCATCCGAGGAGCAGGAGGCGAGGACGAGGGACAGGGAGGAGAGTCCGGCGAGAGCGGCGACACGGAGGCGTTTGCTCATGGTCTGGGTCCTTTCAGTGATCGTCCGTACGCAGAGAACTTTGCGACGGTTGCCCGTGTTTGGGCGGTACGACGAAATGGGTATTTCGACGACCCCTGCACCACGATTGGGCCCACCAAAACTTGAAGCTCAGGTGAACACGACGTAATCAGGTTGCACAAAAACTTACATGAAGTGTTAGGCAGTTCACAGTGTTTGTGAAAAGTAATTTACGGCGAAATGCACGCTGCCTCACAGGGCTATGACAGGAATGGGTGTTTCTGCACGCTGATAGGCATCTGTAGCCATCGCAACGCTTTCTCAGCTTCTTCACGGATCGTGAATGTTATTCGCATAAAACGACCCCACCTGCGGGGTGCAGGTGGGGTGCAGTACGGGAATTGGGGTGTTATGCCACAGGAGTTAACTCGACTTCGTCCGCCCACGTCAGTTCAATACCCAGGGCGCGCAGCCACTCCATGGCATCGTCGCCGTGCCGAGTAATGCCCTCAACGGCGTTGAGGGTGACGTCCATGGCCTTCTCTGCTTCTTCGGCAGTGATCAAGCCTGCAGACGTCGCGGCTGCGAGTTCGTCGATATCAAGCACGTCGATCGGGTTGCCTGTCAGCGACACAATGTCGACGTACAGGTCGCGTGTGCGCCAGATATCGCCATCAACGTCAATGTCGGCGATATCAAAATAAAAGTCCTGATCGCGCTCTGCGCCCTCGCGGTAGTGGAAGATGTTTACCCGCAGGCCGAGTTCCGGCAGCAGCCAGCTTTCTAGGTAGCCGAACTCGGGGTGATTCGCCCCGCGTGCCATGTAGAGGCCAAAGTCGGTGACCTGGTACGTGTCTACCTCGCGCAGGAATCCCTTTGGGTCCGTGTTGATGTTCGCGGACGTGTCAAAGGTCTCTTGCTTTACCGGGTGTAGGTCGACGGTCATCGGTTACCTCACGTTGATCGAAGCGGCGGTCGGGGCAAATGCGCAGGTCTTGTCGGTGGTGCGTACTGCACCGTCGACGACTGCGAGGACGCGGCCCTTGCCTGTGTTTGCGGTGGCGGACAGGGTGGACGGTCCTGTTGGGTTTATACCGTTGTTATCTAAAGGTGTTACGCCGGTGCGAAAAGTGTTGAGGTTAACCCAGTACACCTTCATGAGCCCCTGGTCCTTGGCGGCTGCCGGGGTGCCTAGTGCGGTGAACACAAACGTGGTCTGTCCCGCGCCTGCGCCTGGCGCTGGTGTTTTGGTCGGTCCCGGTACCGCAATTGCGGACGCGGTCGAGTGCAGCCCCTTGCCCATGCAGTGCCCGGAGACCGTCGGCCAGGCGAACTGCGTGAAGGCCGGGGCGTCCTCTGGCAGTGGAGGGCCGCCGAGCTCGCCGGTACCAGCGAAGAAGTTCACGGCGGTGCGAAGCGCGTTGCCGACCTGTTCCGGCACCTGTGGTTGGTCCGCGAACGCGTGAACTCGGGCGACGGTCTCGGGGGTGGGGCGGCCAAGGCTATCGAGCGGGTTCGATGATTTGGCATGAGCCATTTGCGTATCGACGACACCGGCAACCAGCATGCCGGCAGCGCAAACCGCCGCGACGGCGGAGCGTGCAAAAGATCGGGGAGTGCGCACGGCTGTCCTTTATTACATAGGGGCCACGGACATTAACTCAAGCAACATTAGTCACATAAGTAACAGCGTCAAGTGGAAACCGTTGATTTTGCAAGGAAAATTGCCGGGAAACTCCAGGCGTGCCCACAGTTACACCTGATTACGATTGTGAGCACGGGCACATTTAAGGCCTGTGAGAACGTGAGATCCGTTGTCCCCAACACTGAAAGGACTGATCGCAATGGATACCCAGACGTTCACCACCAACCTGTCACTGCAAGAGATTGAGCAGCGACTGTCCGGACTGGACAAGTTCAACGTCAAGGACAAAACCGCCAGCGAACTGGCTGTCAACGTCGGCAGTGCACTGAAGTTCCGTCTTATCGGTGTGTATTTGAATAAGGACTACCAGGCGCCGCTGGCTATCGATGCCGCAGATAACGGCGATGGCACCACCACCGTCGAGCTCTCCGCGCGAGGGACTGAAGGTGCTGTCATTACTACTGGAACGGCCGAACAGTTCTTCAATGACGCGTTTGCAGAGCTCCGCGCCACGTTGGAGGGGTAGCGGAGAGGTGCGCTCAACTTAGCTGGGGAGTATCGTGTAACCGTTATTTCCGACAATGTAAAAGGATCTGTTGAGTGTCGCACCCTGAATTTCGCAACGTAGCTATCGTCGCCCACGTTGACCACGGCAAAACCACCCTGGTCAACGCCATGCTGGAGCAGTCCGGCGTCTTCGGCGACCACGGCGAGCATGGCGACCGCGTGATGGACTCCGGCGAGCTCGAGTCCGAGCGCGGCATCACCATTTTGGCCAAGAACACCGCCATCCGTCGCGCCGGCAAGGGTAAAGACGGTGCGGACTTGGTCATCAACGTCATCGATACCCCGGGCCACGCCGACTTCGGCGGCGAGGTCGAGCGCGGCCTGTCCATGGTTGATGGTGTCGTGCTGCTGATCGATGCTTCCGAAGGCCCGCTTCCGCAAACCCGATTCGTCCTGGGCAAGGCCCTCGAAGCGAAGAAGCCGGTCATCATCTGTGTGAACAAGACTGACCGTCCGGACGCACGTATCGACGAAGTCGTGGAGGAAGCACAGGACCTCCTGCTCGAACTTGGCGCTGGCCTGGAGGACCCGGAGGCTGCAGAGGCTGCTGAGAACCTCCTCGAGCTGCCGGTGCTGTACACCTCAGGCCGTGCAGGCCGCGCGTCCCTGGAAAACCCAGGCAACGGCAACCTGCCGGACAACGAGGACCTACAGCCGCTGTTCGACGTCATTTACGACGTCCTGCCGGAGCCGTCCGCTGAGATCGACGCTCCGTTCCAGGCACAGGTGACCAACCTGGACTCCTCCTCCTTCCTGGGCCGCATCGGCCTGATCCGTGTGTTCAAGGGCTCGGTAAAGAAGGGCCAGCAGGTCGCATGGGTCCACTACGACGAGGACGGCAACCAGCAGGTTAAGAACGTCAAGATCGCTGAGCTGCTCGTCACCGAGGGCCTCGACCGTGTTCCGGCTGAAGGCGACGTTGTCGCAGGTGACATTGCCGCTGTCTCCGGTGTGGAAAACATCATGATCGGTGACACGCTGTGCGATCCGGAGCACGTCGAGCCGCTGCCGCGCATCGCCATCGACGATCCGGCAATTTCCATGACCATCGGCGTGAACACCTCGCCGATGGCTGGCCGTAACGGTGGCGACAAGCTCACCGCCCGCATGGTCAAGGCTCGTCTGGATCAGGAGCTCATCGGTAACGTCTCCATCAAGGTGCTGCCGACCGAGCGTCCGGACGCGTGGGAGGTCCAGGGCCGTGGCGAGATGGCGCTGACCGTGCTGATTGAGACGATGCGTCGAGAAGGCTTCGAGCTCACCGTTGGCAAGCCGCAGGTAGTGACCAAGGAGATCGACGGCAAGACCTACGAGCCGTACGACCACATGATCATCGACGTCCCGTCGGAGCACCAGGGTGCTGTCACCCAGCTCATGGCAAACCGCAAGGGTCAGATGACCGCAATGTCCAACGCGGGTTCCGGCGATTGGGTCCGCATGGAGTTCGACGTCCCGTCGCGTGGCCTGATCGGTTTCCGTACGACCTTCCTCACTGAGACCCGTGGTGCCGGTATTGCCAACTCCTACTCGATCGAGCACCGTCCGTGGGCCGGCGAGATCAAGGGCCGCCCGACCGGTTCGCTCGTCGCCGACCGTTCCGGCCAGGTCACCGCGTACGCCCTGCAGCAGCTTGCAGACCGCGGCGATTTCTTCGTCGAGCCGGGTGCCGAGACCTACGAAGGCATGGTCGTTGGTGCGAACTCGCGTGACGAGGACATGGACGTCAACATCACCAAGGAAAAGAAGCTGACCAATATGCGTTCCGCCACTGCGGACGCGACTGTCACGCTGCAGAAGGCCCGTACCCTCTCCCTGGATGAGGCCATCGAGTTCTGTGACGAGGACGAATGTGTTGAGGTTGCCCCTGAGGCGATGCGTGTGCGCAAGCTCATCCTGAACGCTACCGAGCGTGGCCGTGCCCGCTCCCGTGCGAAGCAGAAGAACAGCTAGCCTGTTCTTCATGCAGCCTCCTCGATCGCGCCGCCCAGCCACCCGTGCTGCGGCGGCGCTTTCCGCGCTTTGCCTCGTCGCGTCGTGCTCGGCGAACCCGGGCCCACCGCCGCTCGTTGAGCCGGAATCCGCCCAAAGCGAGACATCTGGCGTATCGACGACACCTTCCGACGACAACCCGCGCCGCAGCGACCGCACCCAGGTACAAGTGGGCGTCGACCCTGTACGAGGAGGCTTTAACCCGCACCTGATTGCGGACGATTCCTCGACGGTGCGTGCCATCGCAGACCTCACCCTGCCTAGCGCATATGTGGGCACGAGCCCGAACAGGGACCTGCTGGTGGGGGTTTCAACGCTGCCGACCTCGCCCGCGGCCCAAACCGTGCGCTACGTCATCGCACCGGAGGCGCAGTGGTCTGACGGCACTCCAATTACCGGCTCCGACTTTGCCTACCTGTGGCGCGGGATGGTGACCACCGCCGGAACCGTCAACCCTGCGGCCTACCGGTCAATTCAGGCGATCCGCATTTCTGGTCAAGGCGGCAAGGTCGTCGATGTGGACTTTGAGCGCCCCGTGGCCAACCGCGAGGAGCTCTTTGCCTACCTGCTGCCGTCGCACCTGTTCGCCGCTGACGCCAGCGATTTCCCGTTCGCACTGCGCAACATGGTCCCTGCGTCTGCCGGGCGTTTCCTCATGGCAGATGTCGGCCGGGCCCGCGGCACGGTAGTGCTGAATAGAAACGACAGGTTTTGGGGTACTGAGCCAGCAAGCGTGGACATTTTGACGCTGACCGCCGCGCGCGATACAACACAAACCGCCGACCAGTTGCGCTCCGGCCAGCTCGCGTTCGCCGACGTCACGCCGCAGGAAACCACGGAAGAGGTCTTTCGCCGGGTGCCGGGGGTGGAGGTGCGCGAGGCGTCGTCGTCACGCGTGCTTGGCGTCGTCATCTCCGCGACAAGCGGGCTCGACCAAGCAATGCGCGAGCAAGTGCGATCGCTTATCGACGTCCCCCTGCTCGCCCACATCGCCGCCGGCCGCAGCACCAACCTGGCCGTAGCAGAGCATGCGTTCACGCCGGGGGAGAAGGACACCGCAGCGCTACGAGCGCGCACCGTTCCCATCCGCGTCGGGGCGGATGCGATGGACCCGGCGGCGGCCGCTGCGGCGCGCACCCTTGTCGACATCCTCAACGGCGCCGGCATTCCCGCAAAACTCACCTCTACCGACGCGACGACGCTCGCCGGGCGCAGCCTGCCATCGTCGGAAGTTGACCTGGCAGTGGTGTGGCAGCGCAACTCCACGTCCATGACCACGCTTGCCAGCCGCATGGCGTGTCCGTCCAAAACTTCGCGTGCTGGCAACCTCTCCGGCCTGTGCTCCGTGGGCAACGAAGCACTCGCCGGGCGAATCCTGGACGGGACCATGAGTGCGACCGAGGCCCGAGCAGCCGTGGCCGAAGCCGAAGAGCGCGACGCCGTGTGGGTGCCCATCCTCAACGAAACACGCATCGCTGCATCCTCGGGTGGCGTCGCCATCCCAGGCGCGTCCACCTGGCCCGGGGGTATCAGCGACGCCGCCCGCTGGCAACTGGCCGATACAGTAGGCCCGACACCGAAGGAGAAACCATGACAACGCGCGACCTCACCGGCTACCGGGTAGTGGCCGTCCACGCCCACCCTGACGACGAAGCCATCACCACCGCAGGCACAATCGCCGACCTGAGCCGACGTGGCGCCGACGTCCTCGTCGTCACCTGCACACTCGGCGAAGAGGGCGAAGTCATCGGCGAGCCGTACCAGCACCTCGTCGTCGACGAAGCCGACCAATTGGGTGGATTCCGCATCGGCGAACTGCGCGAATCACTTGCAGCCATCGGCGCACGCGGAGCTTTCCTTGGCGGAGCAGGCCGTTTCCGCGACTCTGGTATGGCCGGCTCACCCGCAAGCCGCAACCCGCGTGCCTTTGTAAACTCCGGCGACGCAGCGGTATCCGAACTTGCCGCGATCTTCGAAGCCGAGCGCCCCCACCTTGTCATCACCTACGGCCCCGACGGCGGCTACGGCCACCCGGACCACATCCGCGCCCACGAAATCACCCACACCGCCGCCGAACGCGTCGCTATCCCGCGCATCCTGTGGGCCGTGCGCCTCGCCGAAGAAACCGCAGCGCTTACGCCCGAGACCGCCCCCGACGGCTGGCGCCTTGCCCAACCCGGCGAACTCGACGGAGTCGCCACCTCCGACATCGCCGTCTCCCTTGACGACCACGCCTACAGCGCCAAAATCACCGCCATGCGCGCCCACGCCACCCAACTCTGGATCGCCGACGGCCGCACCACCGACGTCAACCCCCACGCCGCCATCGCCCAAGGTCCCGTCGTCTACTACGCCCTGTCCAACCTCATCACCCAGCCCATCCAACGCGTCGAACACTTCCAACTCGGCGCAGGCACGCCACTTCACGACGACGCCACCCACGTCCTATCCGGAATCCCCAAATGAGCCAACCCGTCATCCGCGACAATTTTTCACGCGGGGAAGCCATCGCCGGCATCACCTGGCTGAGCGTCGGCGCCCTCGGCTCGCTCATCCTGGAAGTGGCGTACCTGAACTGGTTCTGGGTGATCATCGCCGCCGTGTTCAATGCGGTGTTGACGAAGACGGCGCGGCTGTGGTCGTCGAAAAGCATGATTGTTCCACTCGCCGTCTGGGCAGCAGCACTGTTCGCCTCCATGGTCATCCTCCCTCCAACCGGGTGGACCCTCGCACTCCTTCTCACCGGAATCGCCGGAGGCGTTTGGCCACTACTCAAGGCGAAGTGACATACTGTTTCCCATGACTTACGTGATTGCTCAACCGTGCGTCGACGTCATGGACCGCGGCTGCGTCGAAGAATGCCCCGTTGACTGCATCTACGAGGGCAAGCGCATGCTCTACATCCACCCCGACGAATGCGTCGACTGTGGCGCCTGCGAACCTGCCTGCCCCGTCGAAGCCATCTTCTACGAAGATGACACCCCCGACGAGTGGAGCGAATACTACGACGCCAACGTCGGCTTCTTCGACGAACTCGGCTCGCCAGGCGGCGCCGCCAAGACCGGCCCACAGGACTTCGACCACCCCTTCGTCGCAGCACTGCCGCCGCAGAACCAGGACTAAACCGTGGCACGCACCCCACTCGGATCACAGCTGCCCGACTTCCCATGGGACACCATCGCCGACGTGCGCAAGCACGCCGCATCCCATGAGGACGGTCTGATCGACCTTTCCGTCGGCGGCCCCGTCGACCCAGTCGCCCCGTCCATCCAACTCGCGCTGTCCGAAGCTGCCGCAACGCCCGGCTACCCGCAAACCGCGGGTACGCCGGAATTGCGCGAAACGATCGTGGCCTCCCACGCCCGCCGCTTCGGCATCGCAGGGTTGACCGAACGCTCCGTGCTGCCCGTGATCGGGCTCAAAGAAGCCGTCGCGTGGCTGCCCACATTGTTGGGCCTGCGCGGCGAGAAAGTTGTGATCCCCGAGATCGCGTACCCCACCTACGAGGTCGGCGCGCTGATGGCAGGCTGCGAAGTTATTCGTTGCGACGACCCCGCCGCCGCACCCCGCGACGCCGCCTTCGTCTTCATCAACTCGCCGTCGAACCCAACTGGCGCAGTCCTTGACGTCGAGCAGATGCGCGCCTGGGTGGAATTCTCCCGCGAAACCGGCGCAATCATCGCCTCCGACGAGTGCTACCTCTACCTCGGCTGGTCCGCCGAACCGGTATCCATCCTGCACCCGTCCGTCACCGACGGCGACAACACTGGCCTGCTCGCCCTGCATTCGCTGTCCAAGACGTCCAACCTGGCGTCGTATCGCGCCGGCACCATCTCCGGCGACGAAGCCCTAGTGCAAGAACTTCTGCTTATCCGCAAGCACTCCGGCCTCATCGTGCCCGGCCCAATCCAAGCCGCCATGGTGGCCGCCCTCGGCGACGACCTGCACGAACAAATGCAGCGCTCCACCTACGCCGCGCGACGGCTTGTACTCATGAAGGCCCTCCAAAACGCAGGTCTTACTATCGACGACTCCGATGCCGGCCTCTACCTCTGGGTCCACCACGACGGCATGGATTCCCGCGAACTCCTCAACTGGTTCGCCGACCACGGCATCCTCGGCGCCCCCGGCGACTTCTACGGCCCCGCCGGCGCCCAACACGTGCGCATCTCGCTCACCGCACCCGACGAGCGCATCGAAGCGGCAGTCGCCCGCCTAGGAAACACCGTTGACTAACCCCACTCATCCGTCGCCGGCCGCCGGCGACCAACACGCCGCCGCGCCCGAAAGCGGCAGCACTGCCGTACGCCTCGTTGCCGGGCTGCGCCAATTTTTGCGCTTCGGCATCGTCGGCGGCTCCGGCGTGCTCGTGAACTTCGTCGTGTTCTACTTGGCCAACAAAGCCCTAGAGAACGGCTTTGATCTGCACGCCAACGACGTGTTCATGCAACTCGGCTCCACCCGTTGGAACATCCGCTGGTACCACCTCATGTCCACCCTGGCGTTCCTCCTGGCCAACACGTGGAACTACCAGCTCAACCGCTCCTGGACATTCCGTGGGGTGCACGCGCGCTCCTGGCTGCGCGGGTTCTTCCCCTTCTTGGCCACCGGCGCGCTCGCGTTCGCGGTGTCGCTGACATGCATGACGTTGCTCATGAACCCGACGACTCCCATCGGACTCTCCGATTCACTTTTCGACGACTCCACCGGCCTGCGCACCAAATCCTACTGGGCCCAAGCCATCTCCACACTGATCGCGATGCCGGTGAACTTTGTGATCAATAAGGTCTGGACCTTCGGAAAACCGAAAACACCAAAAACGACCTAACCAGCGGTTTGTGGGATTTGGTGTTGGAGTTATCCACATTTTCGTGGTGGGTCTTGTGCGGCGGTTTCTCGCTTCGTAGCGTGTGATGCATGGCATTTGTAGACCTTCTCGGCTTCCGGC
>NZ_KV803782.1:0-2247 GCF_001811185.1 Corynebacterium sp. HMSC067D03 | reverse complement strand
TGTGGGTAGGGGTGAAAGGCCAATCAAACTCCGTGATAGCTGGTTCTCCCCGAAATGCATTTAGGTGCAGCGTGATGTGTGCTTACCGGAGGTAGAGCTACTGGATGGCCGAGCGGGACTATCATCTTAGTGACGTCAGCCAAACTCCGAATGCCGGTGAAGTTTGAGCATTGCAGTGAGACTGTGGGGGATAAGCTTCATAGTCGAGAGGGAAACAGCCCAGATCGCCGGTTAAGGCCCCTAAGGGTGTGCTAAGTGGAAAAGGATGTGGGATCGCGAAGACAGCCAGGAGGTTGGCTTAGAAGCAGCCATCCTTGAAAGAGTGCGTAATAGCTCACTGGTCGAGTGGTTCTGCGCCGACAATGTAGTGGGGCTCAAGCACACCGCCGAAGCCGCGGCATAGTTTTTACTATGGGTAGGGGAGCGTCGTGTGTGGGGTGAAGCCGTATCGGAAGAAGCGGTGGACTGCACGCGAGTGAGAATGCAGGCATGAGTAACGAATGATACGTGAGAATCGTATCCGCCGAATGACTAAGGGTTCCTGGGTCAAGTTCGTCTTCCCAGGGTGAGTCGGGTCCTAAGGCGAGGCCGACAGGCGTAGTCGATGGTCAACGGGTTGATATTCCCGTACCCGTATATACGCGCCCAGTATCGAAGCGGTGATACTAACCACCCAGATCCGCCGACATGCACATCTTTGATGTGTGGTTGGTGGTGATGCGTGGGGCCTGATCCGTTGTAGGTCAGTGATGGGGTGACGCAGCAAGGTAGCCAAGCCGCTTATTGGATTGCGGTGCAAGCGTGTGGCACGACAGCATGTCAAATGCGGCTGTCAATAGTGTGAGGCGTGATGCGTAGCCCGTATTGGGTGATGTTGGTGATCCTCTACTGCCGAGAAAAGCCTCTAGCGATGTGTGTATACGGCCCGTACCCGAAACCGACACAGGTAGTCAAGTAGAGAATACTCAGGCGGTCGGGAGAACTGTGGTTAAGGAACTCGGCAAATTACCCCCGTAACTTCGGGAGAAGGGGGACCCAAACTGGTGCCCGATCTATGCGATCGTGGTTGCTGGCGTGGGTCGCAGAGAATAGAGGGGAGCGACTGTTTATCAAAAACACAGGTCCGTGCGAAGACGATGAAGTTGATGTATACGGACTGACGCCTGCCCGGTGCTGGAAGGTTAAGAGGACCTGTTAGGACATTTAGTCCGAAGCGGAGAATTTAAGCCCCAGTAAACGGCGGTGGTAACTATAACCATCCTAAGGTAGCGAAATTCCTTGTCGGGTAAGTTCCGACCTGCACGAATGGCGTAACGACTCCCCTGCTGTCTCAACCACAGACCCGGTGAAATTGCACTACGAGTAAAGATGCTCGTTACGCGCGGCAGGACGAAAAGACCCCGGGACCTTCACTATAGCTTGGTATTGGCATTCGGTGCGGTTTGTGTAGGATAGGTGGGAGACGTTGAAGCGGCCACGCCAGTGGTTGTGGAGTCGTTGTTGAAATACCACTCTGACCGTAGTGGATATCTAACCTTGGCCCATGATCTGGGTTGGGGACAGTGCCTGGTGGGTAGTTTAACTGGGGCGGTTGCCTCCCAAAATGCAACGGAGGCGCCCAAAGGTTCCCTCAGCCTGGTTGGCAATCAGGTGTTTAGAGTGTAAGTGCACAAGGGAGCTTGACTGCGAGACTTACAAGTCGAGCAGGGACGAAAGTCGGGACTAGTGATCCGGCACCTACTTGTGGATGTGGTGTCGCTCAACGGATAAAAGGTACCCCGGGGATAACAGGCTGATCTTCCCCAAGAGTCCATATCGACGGGATGGTTTGGCACCTCGATGTCGGCTCGTCGCATCCTGGGGCTGGAGTAGGTCCCAAGGGTTGGGCTGTTCGCCCATTAAAGCGGCACGCGAGCTGGGTTCAGAACGTCGTGAGACAGTTCGGTCTCTATCCGCCGCGCGCGTTGAAACTTGAAGAAGGCTGTCCCTAGTACGAGAGGACCGGGACGGACGTACCTCTGGTGTGCCAGTTGTTCCGCCAGGAGCACAGCTGGTTGGCTACGTACGGAAGGGATAACCGCTGAAAGCATCTAAGCGGGAAGCCTGTTTTAAGATGAGGTTTCATTTGAGGTTCCCAGAAGACGACTGGGTTGATAGGCCGGAACTGGAAGCACAGCAATGTGTGGAGGCGACCGGTACTAATACACCAAACAAACCAACACCCGGTTTTTCAACAAACCACACACA